>JANODZ010000030.1:0-2669 GCA_031412935.1 Anaerolineales bacterium | reverse complement strand
GCCTGGCCGCGCATACAGGTGTAGTGGATGTGCGCATCGCGGCGAAAGCAAAAAGCGAAAGCGAAGCGAATGCCATGATCGCCGGGATCGAGTCACAGGTGCGCGAAAGACTCGGCAATGTGGTATTCGGCGCAGATGAAGACAAACTTGAAGAAGTTGTGCTGGATTTGATCGCCAAACGCGGCTGGACCCTGGTCACAATTGAATCAGGACTCGATGGGATTTTAGCCCGCAAAGTCCCACATACCGTTTCCATTCCTAATCTGAATCCTGCCGCTCTCATGGATGCATTACGCGCCGCCCGCGCAAAATCAGATATCGCTTTAGGTGTTTCCGTTTATGCTGAAGATCGTTCCGCTGAAATGGCAATGATCACGCCGCGGGGAGAAAAGACTCATCGCATCACGTATGGCGGCCCGCCGCGCAGTTTGCCTTATTGGGCAATGAACCTTTCACTGAACTGGCTGCGTATGACAATTGAGGAAATAGATTAATGCCAAATCCGCGTCAAAAAAAAGAATCTGTTTGGGTCATATTGGCATGGATGTTAAATCTCGCAGGCTTGGGCGGCATTGCACTTGTTGGAATTGCATACGTGGCATTACAACCCGCGCTGGCCGCGCCGCAGGCAGCACGGTCTATTTCCACGGCCGCGCTGCCTGCCACATACACACCAGACCCAAATATATTATTGTATTTACCGACCATCACACCCAACCCGCATTCAACACTGATCGTTATACAAACTCCAACTCCATTTGTGCTTGGCGGTGGGACGCGCCCAGCCGTAATCGGCTATTCTGTTTCAGGGCGGCCGATCGAAGTGTACACATTCGGCAAGGGAATTAAACAACGCATGATCGTCGCCGGTATTCATGGAGGATACGAATGGAATACCATCGCGCTAGCAGACGAATTAATTACATATATTCATGAGAATCCAGACACCATCCCCAATGATGTAACCCTTTATATCCTGCGTAACCTCAATCCAGATGGGGATGCGCGGGATCATAGTTATGATGGCCGCGTCAACGACCATGGCGTGGATTTGAATCGCAATTTCCCCACGAATTGGGCCGAAACGTGGAATCGCAACGGATGCTGGAACTACGGTCCAACCACGGGGGGAACGGGTCCCGGTTCAGAACCAGAAACAAAGACGCTGATGAGCTTCCTGCAAACCCACAAAATTGAAGCGTTGATCAGTTACCACAGCGCAGCATTGGGCGTTTTCCCGGGCGGCGAACCATGGACCGAAGACTCGATCGTATTCGCGCAACAATTGGCAGATGCGACAGATTATTCATTCCCGCCGCTGGATACCGGCTGTATTTTCACAGGCACACTCGCAGATTACGCTGTAGAATTGGGCGCAGTATCTGTGGATATGGAATTGTCAACACACACCTATACTGACTTCAAACGGAATCTTAAAGCTTTGGATGTGTTATTGAATTGGGAAAGATAACGGGTTTAGTAGGTCAGGCTTATAGCCTGACAACGCTCTGATGACACAAGATGGCGGGTTACAAACCCGCCCTACAAAAGCCAAATAAGAAGGAGATCGAATGACTCAACAAGTGGACACCCTGCTTACAAATGCCATCGTCCTGACAATGGATGGAAAAATGAACCAATATGATCGCGGCGCAGTGGCTGTTAAAGGTGACACCATCGTAGCAGTCGGACCCGAAGCCGGGATCCTCAAGGAATATTCCGCGAAAGAAACCATGGATTGTGAAGGCAAAGTGCTTATGCCCGGGCTGATCAACGCCCACACACACGTCCCCATGACCCTCCTACGCGGCCTGGCGGATGACCTGCGGCTGGATGTCTGGTTAATGGGCTATATGCTCCCCGTGGAACGTGAATTCGTTTCACCTGAGTTCGTGCGCCTGGGTACGTTGCTCGCCTGCGCAGAACAGATCCGCAGCGGAATCACCACATTTAACGATATGTATTTTTTTGAAGATGACATTGCCCAGGCTGCAGCAGAGGCCGGGATGCGCGCGGTCTGCGGGCAGAGTGTGATGAAATATCCTGCGCCGGATGCATCCTCCTTTGAAGTCTCACTTGCCATGGCGCGTGAATTCATCAAGAAATGGAAAGGTCATCCGCTTATTGTCCCTGCGGTTGCGCCGCACGCGCCTTATTCCACCACGCCCGAAATTCTGCGCGCCTGTGCGGCCCTTGCCACGGAATTTGATGTGCCATTGCACATTCACATATCCGAAACCGCCTTTGAAGTGGAAACCATGCGCAAGGAACAAGGCATGCCGGTTGTGCCCTATGTCAAAAAACAAGGCGTGCTCGAAGCGAAAGTTATCGCCGCGCACTGTGTCCATATTGACATTGGTGAAATAAAAACCCTGCAGCATGTCAATGCCGGCATCGCGCATAATCCATCCTCAAATCTCAAACTTGCTTCTGGTTTTGCTCCCGTACAAAAAATGCTTGAAAATGGACTCAATGTGGGCATCGGCACCGACGGCCCCGCCTCGAATAACGATCTCGACATGTTTGAAGAAGTACGTCTCGCTTCATTCGTTGCAAAAGCATCCAGCAATGACCCGACGGTCGTCCCAGCCGCGACCGCTTTATTGATGGCGACCAGGATGGGCGCACATGCGCTTCACATCGGACATTTGACAGGGTCACTCGAGGCA
>JANODZ010000029.1:0-6718 GCA_031412935.1 Anaerolineales bacterium | reverse complement strand
GCTTCGCCGTTTAAATGTGATCGCGTGGGCTGATGAAACCAAGGCCCGCGAACTCAAATTTGCCGTTGAAGTTTTGGACGCGGAAGCCGCTGGCGAATTGACCATTGAACAGCCCGGTGTTGTTATCAATATGCCCTTCGTCGTTTGGGATGGCGGACAGCGCTAAATATATCCAGGCTTCGGAAGCCTCGAAGGCTTCCGAAGTTACGCGTTTCCTTCTTCACCCGTTTCCTTATCTTGAGGTTAGATGTCAAAACAAAAAAGCAATCCCATTGATCCAGTTATTATCGTTATGCTTGGCGTTGTGTTTGTTGCTATTGCAATTGCGCTCTTTGTATTTCAGTCCAAATCAACATCCATTAGCATCGCTAATGATTCGGGTGTGATGAGTCAGCTCATGGTTGCATTCATCACGGGCATCACCACTGGCGGATTAAGCTGCCTTGCGGTGCAAGGTGGTTTGCTAGCCAGCTCGCTTGCGTATCAGATCGAACAGGATTATGTTGGACAAGCTTCAGCAAAGAAGCAAAACCAAAAAATGGTAGTTCACACAAATTCTGCATTTCCTATTTTTCTTTTCCTAATTGCGAAACTTGTTGCATATACTTTACTTGGCGCACTCCTTGGCTGGCTGGGTTCCTACCTCACGCTTAGCCCGATGACGCGCGCCATGCTCATGATCGCCATCGGCATCTTCATGATCGGCAATGCGTTACGCATGTTTAATGTACACCCGATCTTCCGCTACTTCTCCATTGAGCCGCCGAAATTCATCACGCGCTATATCCGCCGCACAGCCAAAGGCACAGACACCGCCACTCCAATTTTTCTTGGCCTGCTCACCGTTTTCATTCCCTGCGGCATCTCGCAAGCCATGATGGCGACCGCTCTTGGCACAGGCAGTATCGCTATCGGCGCAGCGCTCATGTTTGCATTCACACTTGGAACCAGTCCCGTCTTTTTCATCGTCGCATATTTGACCACTGAACTCGGCGCACGCCTTGAAAAATTCTTCATGCGATTTGTCGCAGTGGTTCTTTTGATTTTAGGATTTGTGACTCTGGATGGCGGACTCAATGTGTTAGGTTCTCCGCTCTCGTTTCAAAACCTGACCCGCAACCTGCTTCCGTCCAATAGCGCATCAGCGCCTGTAGCAGACTCTCCCCAAACTTCCTTTCCCGCAGGTGAACTTGTTCTGTACGTGAACAGTAATGGTTATTTCCCGCGAACTCTAAAGGCTCCTGCTAATGCAGACTTCACCTTGAATCTGGTCACCAATCAAACATATTCCTGCGCGCGTGACTTTGTTATTCCCGCATTGAATTTTTATGAATTACTTCCAGATACAGGATCTACGCAAGTAAATATCCCAGCACAGAAAGCAGGCTCAACCCTGTTCTTTACGTGTTCCATGGGAATGTATACAGGGCAGATCGTTTTTGAATAAGCTTGCTCAAGCCGCCGAGAGCAAGGGAGTTATCCATGATCAAAAGAACCTTCAAAATCCCCGACATGACCTGTTCCAACTGCGCCATGAAACTTGAATCTCTCGAAGATACCCTTGAAGGAGTCAAGGAGATCAACGCGAGTTATCACAAATTGGAAATGATTATTGAGTATGACGAATTCAAATTAACCAATGAGCAGATCATTGCGGCAGTGAAGAAGAAAGGCTACCAGGCTATAGCCGCGTAAAATATAGACGGTAGAAACAGGTATACAAGTAATATGGACATTATTTGTATACCTGTTTCCTTGTTTACTTACTTCCATGTATACTTGCCTCATGCCAAAATATTACACACCTAAAGAAGCCAATGAAGCTCTTCTCACTGTCCGCCCCATGTTGGCAGAGATGATGAAAATAGGGGAAAATATCCGTGACCGTCAGCCGGAGTTATGGGAAATGGTTCAAAAATCCGCAGGCAATGGCGGCGACCCTGCATTAAGCAAATTGCTAATAGAATTTGATCGCCTCGATCTCCTGCTCCATCAAATTCAGGATATGGGCGTCGAAGTTAAGGATTTAACGATCGGGCTGATAGACTTCGTTGCTGTGTACGCTGGCAGGGATGTGTATTTATGTTGGAAATATGGCGAGGATTCCATTCAGTTCTGGCACGAGATTGATGCGGGGTTTTCAGGCCGCCAATTGATCGATTGGGAATAATTGGTGCAAAATAACATCTCATCTTATTGAATAATCTAAACAACGGGGCTATGTATCATAAAAGCGCCGCATGTTTACGCAGGGCTCACTCAAGGAGAAATATGAACAAAGGAATCTTATACGGCATCGGCGCGTACGTTTTTTGGGGTTTCTTCCCCATCTATTGGAAATTGCTTCGCCACGTCCCTGCCATTCAATTGATCGGGCACCGTATCATCTGGTCTTTTCTTTTATTGATCGTTGTCATTCTCATTTCGAAACAATGGACTGAATTTCGCGGGACCTTCAGTCTCAGGGTAATGCGTATGTATACGATTGCAGCCCTGCTGATCGGCGTGAACTGGTTTTTGTATGTCTGGGCGGTCAATGCAAATTTTATTGTAGAAACCAGTCTTGGTTATTTTATTAACCCGCTCTTGAGTGTATTAATGGGCGTGATCTTTTTAAAGGAACGTTTGCGTTTTGCGCAATGGATTCCTGTCATCCTCGCCGCCCTGGGTGTGGCCTACCTGACCTATGTATATGGCCGCCTGCCTTATATTGCACTTTCCCTTGCCCTGACATTTGGTCTGTATGGTCTTGTAAAAAAATTATCACCACTCGGTTCGCTGTATGGTCTCACCATTGAAACAGGAATTCTCTTTATTCCCGCGCTGCTATATTTGACGGTCATGCAAACCAATCACACTGCAGCGTTTCTCAATACAGGCATCACCACAGACTTGCTCCTGATTGGCGCGGGTCTTGTCACCACAATCCCCTTGCTGATGTTCGCTTCTGCGGCGCGTTCGATTCCGCTTTGGGTGGTTGGCTTGCTTCAATATATCGCCCCAACACTTCAATTTATGATCGGCGTTTTCCTTTATAAAGAACCGTTCAGCCAGCATCAATTGATCGGCTTCGGAATTGTTTGGGCTGCGCTTATTGTTTTCCTTGTTGAAAATTACATCGCCAATCGCACGCTTGTTGCGCCTATTCCTGAAATGGGAGAAGGCTAAATGAAGTTACTCTTCATCGGCGGTACAGGTTTAATCTCCTCAGCCTGTTCGGAACTTGCGACAACACGCGGTCACGAACTTTTTCTTTTGAACAGGTCTGCGTCAGCGAAATACCCCGCGCCGAAAAATTCGACAATTCTACAGGCAGATATCCACGTGGATGCAGCGCGTCTTTCCACGCTGTTGGCGGGTCACCGTTTCGACGCCATTGTTGACTTCCTGGCATACACCCCCGAAGACATCCAGCGTGATATTTCTCTTTTCCGCGATAAGACCGATCAATTTGTGTTTATATCTTCGGCCAGCGCGTATCAAAAACCGCCGCAGAATTACATCATCACCGAAGAGACTCCGCTCGAGAATCCCTACTGGCAATATTCGCGCGATAAGATCGCCTGCGAAGATCTGTTGATGAAAACTTATTATGAAGATAATTTCCCCGTTACCATTATTCGTCCTTCGCTGACCTATGGACCCACGCAAATTCCATTGTATGAAGGCTCCTGGCTCCACCCGTGGACAATCATCGATCGCATGAAGCGCGGAGAGAAAGTCATTGTCCCGGGCGATGGGACTTCGTTATGGGTACTTACCTGGAACGCGGACTTTGCCAAAGGGCTGATCGGTTTGTTGGGCAATAAAAATGCCATCGGGGAGGCTTTCCATATCACGTCAGACCAGGTGCTGTGTTGGAATCAGATCTTTCTCGAAGCGTATCAGGCTCTCGGCCAGACCCCGAACGTGACTCACGTCCCCAGCGATTTGATCGCCGCGTATGATGAGCATGCCACGGGTGGTCTTATAGGCGATAAATCCAATAGCGTTATTTTCGATAATAGCAAGATTAAACAATTCGTACCCGATTTCAAATGTGAAGTGGATTGGGCTGCAGGTTTGCAGCGCTCGCTGGCCTGGTTTGAATCTCACCCCGAGTTTCAATCCATAGACGATAAAGCCAACAAACGTTGGGATACGATCCTTACTGCATATATAAAAGCCTTCCCAAAATAAATTCATTAGTGCAGATATTCATTCATTAAGATGACTTTTAGCTTGTTATGATTCAGAGAGGGGTTGTTATAATATATTAGATTATTCAAGGAGTGGACCTAATGAATTTTGCAATGTGGAAAAAGGCGTTGACTGTCATCCCCAGTGTTTCCAAACAGGAATGGGATGATCTTGATCTGATCTCGAAATGGCTGATCTCAAGCCGTGCGGCAGTGCTCGTGATGACCTTCATCTCGGCGGCTCTTGCCGGGCTTTTCGCCTGGCGCGCAGGCTCATTTAGTTTTGTGCCGTGGTTTGCGCTGGTGTTTGGTCTTCTATTTGCGCATGCCAGCAATAATATCTTCAATGATTACACTGATTACGTGCGCGGCGTGGATAAGGATAATTATTACCGCACTTTATACGGCGCACAACCGGTCGCCGATGGATTGATGACCAAACGCCAGCACCTGACTTATTTTTCAGTGACAGGCTTGATTGCGCTGGCTTTCGGCATTTATCTGATCTGGTACACGGGTTTCAGTTCCACCACCTGGATTCTGCTTGGCTTTGGAATATTTTTTGTATTGTTTTATACATGGCCGCTCAAAGGGATGGCATTGGGTGAAATCGCGGTTCTCATCGTTTGGGGTCCGTTGATGATCGGCGGAGGTTATTATGTGCTAACCGGTAATTGGGATTGGAATGTAACGATAGCAAGCCTGCCATATGTGCTGGGTGTGACAACGGTCATTTTTGGCAAGCATATTGATAAGATCATTCCAGATACTCAGAAGAAAATCCACACCCTGCCGGTGGTGATCGGTGAGAAGGCCGCCCGCTATTCAGTTTTGGCGATGATGATCATGCCGTATTTTTTAACTGCCTGCTTGATCTTCACGAATTTTTTCACTCCCGTTATGGCAATTGTTTTATTAGCGATTCCTGCCTTCCTGAAGATATATCCCATATTCTTGATGCCCAAACCTGAGGCTGCTCCTGAGGGTCAGTTGGGCTGGCCGTTGTACTTTGTTGGATATGCCTTCTACAATAATCGATCATTCGGCTCGCTCTTCATGCTGGGACTGTTGATTGACGCGGCTTTGAGAATTTTCCTGCCAGCCTTCTGGCGCTAAAATATTAATTTGGTAAATCCACACCACTAGCCGATAGGGAACATAAAAAAGAAAATAATCCCTATGATCTTTGTGGTGGAAGTTTATTAAACGCATAAAGTAAGACCAACACTCAAGGAGAGAAAGTATGCATATTAACTTTGCCATGTGGCGCAGGGCTTCATGGGAGCTAATCAAAATGGACGACAAGCAGGAATGGGATGCCCTAGATCTCGTCTCCAAGTGGCTGATCGCCACCCGTTCTGCTGTGACCGCTGTCACAGTTTATTCCTGCATTATTGCAGGTGCCCTCGCCTGGCGCGATGGATATTTTTCTTGGCTGCCGTGGATCATTCTGACCATTGGATTATTCATTGCACACGGCACGAACAATTTGCTCAATGATTACACCGATTTCTCGCGCGGTGTGGATAATGACAACTACTTCCGCACGCAGTACGGTGTGCATCCGCTTGTGCAGAAATTTTGGACAAAGAGCATTCAGTTAAAGTGGTTCATCGTCAGCGGTGTACTGGCCGCGCTTTCTGGTGTCTTTGCCTTGTTTTATACAAAGTTTGATCCGTATATACTCGGTGTATTTGCTTTCGGCGCGCTCGTATTGCTTTTATACACCTGGCCTTTTAAATATTGGGGTATTGGTGAATTATCCATCTTCCTGATTTGGGGTCCAATTATGGTTGGGAGCGTCTACGCAGTACTCGCCCTTGGTAATGGCGGCGATATCTCCAACATATTAATGGTCGCGCTCGCGGGAGTTCCCTTTGGTTTGAGCGTTGCCAGTATCAACATCGGCAAGCACATTGACAAGCTGGAAGATGACAAGAAGAAGCGTGTCGGTACTTTTCCCGTACGCGTCGGTCAGACCGTTGCCCGCTATGTGGATATATTTTCCATCGTTGCGGCGTATGGCGTCATCATCTATCTGGTAGCCACAGGTTATTTTTCGACCTTAATGTTGCTTGTCCTCTTCGCAGGTCAACGCGCCATGTATGCAATCGCTGTGCTCTCTAAGCCGAGACCCGCTGCAGCGCCCAAAGGTTTTGAGGTCTTCTGGCCAACCTGGTTCTCTGGTTTCTGCTTTTATCACAACCGCATGTTCGGCGGCCTCTTCATCGCAGGCATTTTGCTCGATACACTCACCCGCAAATTTGAAGCATCCCTGCCGATCCATATCAACCTGCTAGGCGCCATTGTTTTAGGCATTGGGTTGATCTACGCAGTTGTACAATTGACGAAGGCAAAAGCAAAAGCGTAAAAAGTAATAAGTAAAAAGGCTCAGAAAAACTCTGAGCCTTTTTACTTATTACCCCTCACTGATAACTATGTTCTCCACTTCAATCCAACTTTCTTCCGCCTCCAAAACCCCAAACGCGATCTTTCCCTCTGGTGTGAAGGCCGCATATTGATTGTCGATCCAGATGATG
>JANODZ010000028.1:0-12734 GCA_031412935.1 Anaerolineales bacterium | reverse complement strand
CTGAAAACGGCTGTAGATGGTTGTCCATTTGCCATATCGCTCTGGCATATCTCGCCACGGTGCGCCAGTTCGCAACACCCACAGCATCCCATTCAGGAGTGGTCGATGATCTTGCGCCGGTCTTCCGCGTTTTGCGTTTTGCTTTCGGGAGCAACGCTTCTATCCGCTCCCATTGTTCATTGCTTAGGTCGCCACGATTTCCCATGTCGACTAGTTTAATCACTTTTTTACATTTTGCATACAGACCCTAGGCAAAATTGATCTGCCGCGCGAGTTATTAACTTTGGGGGAAGGTCGGGATTTCCGTTTTTTCAGTTCTTCTCAAATAAAGAACCTGAAAATTGGTTTTGAGTTTGACGCTTTGCTTGATGAATATTTTCTGAATCGTACAGCCCATTAATCATGTTTCCATGTCTACTTGTTTATGACTTTCCCTGTATACTTAACCCATGTTCATTACCCTCGAAGGTCCTGAAGGCTCAGGCAAGACATCCCACATCCCTCATCTCGTCGAATATTTACGCGCGAAGGGATACAGCGTATTCCCCACGCGTGAACCGGGCGGCACCGCCATCAGCGAACAGATCCGCGATATTTTGCATGACTTGAAGAATGCTGAAATGCATCCGCGCACAGAGACATTGCTTTATCAAGCCGCGCGCGCGCAGATCGTGGAGCAGGTCATCCAGCCTCGTTTGACTGCAGGCGAGATCGTCATCTCTGACCGATTTTATGATTCAACGATTGCCTATCAAGGCTATGGACATCAGCAGGATCTGGAGCAAGTCCGTGCGCTGGTGAAGTATGCAACAGGCGGGTTGACTCCCGACCGGACCATTTTGCTCGATCTCGATGTCCAAGTTGGCTTGAAACGAAAAACTCAAAACGAAGTGGAATGGAACCGCATGGATGCCTACACCGTTGAATTCTATCAACGCGTACGCAGAGGGTATTTGGAGATGGTGAAACTGGAGCCGCAACGATGGGTCGTGGTCAACTCGGAACAGAAGTGGGATGATGTGCAGGCGGAATTAAAAAAAGTGATCCTTACAGGATTAGCCAAAAAATGATCGTTGACTCGGAAAACGATATCAAACATCTGAAAGTCATCGGTCACATCTGCGCCATGACTCTAAAGAAAATGATGGAGCAAGCCAGGCCCGGCATCACCACGGCAGAATTGGATAACATCGGCCGGGAAATTCTATTAAAAGAAGGAGCCAAGTCTGCGCCGATATCCGCATATCAATTTCCCGGCGCCACGTGTATCAGTATCTCGCCTGTGATCGCGCACGGCATTCCCGGTGACCATGTTTTGCGCGAAGGCGAATTGATCAACATTGATGTCTCGGCTGAGTTGAATGGCTACTTTGCTGATACGGGCGGATCGATGGTTGTTGCAGCGCACGTGCCTCAATACGAAAAAATGATCGAAGCCACCAAGTCCGCGCTGGTGAAGGCACTGCAGGCGGCGCGGGCGGGTCAACCGCTTAATTTAATTGGCAAGGCGATTCAAAACGAAGCCAAACGAAATGGATACGGCGTCATTTTTGATCTGACAGGGCATGGTATCGGACATCAATTGCATGAAGACCCGACCCAGGTTTTTAATTATCACAAATCAAAAGACCGCCGCATTCTGGATGAAGGCCTGGTTCTGGCGATTGAGCCTTTTCTCACCACCGGCAAGGGACACGTGCTCGAAGAAGATGACGGCTGGTCCCTGCGGACAACGGATCGAACGATCGCGGCTCAATTTGAGCACACGATCATTGTCACAAAAAATGAGCCGATCATTCTTACCGTTTAAAAAAAATTATCGTAGGGCGGGTTTTCAACCCGCCAAACCCAATGTTTTCACAAACGGTCAGGCTGCAAGCCTGACCTACTGAATGGTGAGCAAAGGAAAAAAAATGCCAAACCTTCACCTGTTTTCCTCCCCCGGCAAGGACGATATCCGTTATATCATCGAAGCCAGCCGCCCATATCTCGAAGGCAAAGATGATGCGACTGTGGCATATATGCCGCTTGCGTCACTATATGTTGAACGCTGGCAGGAATATACAGAAAAATCCTTTAAGGGCCTGGCGCGGCTTGAAACGATCAATGCTGAGATCATGTCCCTGCAGCAGATGGAAGATATTGTCCGCCGCGCCTCAATGGTTTATATCTCAGGTGGCAACACATTTTTACTTAACCATCGTCTGCATGCCAGCAAGTTGATTAACTTTCTGCGCAAAAAGGTGCAGGCTGGTTTGCCTGTCGTCGCTTTCAGCGCCGGCACAGTTTTGTGCGGGCCAAACATCCTCACATCCGAAGATTTGAACACCGTTGCCACATCACATTTTGAAGGGCTGAATGCAACCCCTTTCAATTTCTCGGCACATTACCCCCTGGATGCTTATGGCCAATCTGTGAAAGATGAATGGCTGGGAGATTATCATTTCTTCCATGATAACCCTGTTGTGATGATGTCTGATGGGGCTTATGTCAAAGTGGATGGAAAGAAGACGATCCTTGTCCACGGCGAGGCATGGATATTGCGAAAAGATAATGATAAAGAAAAACTCGAAGAAAATAAGTTAATTACATTTTAGGAGAAATATCATGACTGAAGAATGGATGCCCAATAATAAATCTGAATTATTTTCCGCAATTGAACGGGAGTGGAAACTCTTGATGGACGTGGCGGACAAACTTACAGATAAACAATTGACAACCCCAGACGAAGGCGGCTGGTCGCCGAAGGATAACCTTGCACATCTTAGCGAATGGATTAAAGTGCTTATGGGCTATCACATAGATCATCGTCCGTCATATAAAGTGTTGGACGTATCTCCCGAAGCAGTAAAAGATTGGGATTTTAATATCATCAATCCACTTTTGTTTGAAAGAAATCGCAGCCGCACTGCTGACGATGTTATGAATGAATTAAAACGAGTCTACGCACAAATGCTGGAGAAATTGGACACAATGACCTTTGAAGATATGCTGAAACCGCGTCATGCAGACGATCCTGAAAAACGTCCATTGGTTTTGTGGATCCTGGGAGATACAACAGATCATTTTGCCGAACACCGTCAAACAATTGAAAAAGCGATAAAAGCTTAAAATCTTATTCCGTCACACCTGCACTGGCGTGCGGCGCAAGTGTTGCGAGCCGCGCTTTTGTAGTTGGCGGCGAAGCGATCTCCTTCATAAAACTGAGGATTGCTTCGGGCGAAAAACAAGAGCACCCTCGCAATGACGGAGTCTATAGAAAACCTATTTGATATGGCACGCCGCTCAAAACCATTTTGGTTTCATCCACTCGAAAATGTACACGCACTGGCAAAAGTTGGGCAGGCACGCCGCTGTTGGGATACCAGATCCGTCCCTGCTTAACTAGGATAAACAATCCGTCAGCATTGCCAACGGCGGTAAATGATTCAGCGCTTTCATCCTTATATGGAAGCAAACCTGTTTTCTCCTGCAGCGATTTCACCAAGAGCGGCACATCCTCTGTTGCCAGCCCAATCTCACTGACGGATAAAATCCTGAATTCTTGGCCGGCATTTTTCAGATCGTGCCGCGCGATGAACTCCAGAATGTTTCCAGCCGCGTCCTTGAAATATAAAGAATGTGCATTCCAATTCCCAAAATCAATGGTGGTATTCCCTTCTTCGTCAGCGAGCAAATCGGCACGCATTGCGATCCATTTTTTGGCTGTTTCGAATTGATTTTCAGGAATGTTGAACGCAAAATGATATTGGACATGCTGGTTTTCATCCGCCTGGGTAAACACTAATTCTGTCGCGCCGGCCCGGATCACCAACTGCTTTCCTGCGATGATGCGCGTATCGAGTTCAAGTGTTTCGCCGTAGAACAAGGCTTGTTCCTTTAGATCCCATGTTTGCAGTTCAAGGCGGTCAATTTGCATATATTCCTCTTTCTAAAGAAATAACGGGTTTTTCACACGCCTATTTGCAGCGACGTGTTTTTTGGCTACTGTATCACAAAAAACACAGGTTAGAGTTATGTTAGTGTACCTTTTGGGTGCTTGACGAAGAACTTACGCGGTGTCACAATAGCCTTCATGGACTATAAGGATTATTACAAAATTCTCGGCGTAGCGCGCAAGGCCAGCGCAGACGATATCCGCAAGGCGTATCGTAAACTTGCCATGCAGCATCATCCTGATAAAAACCCCGGTGATAAAAAAGCCGAGGATAAATTCAAAGAGATCAATGAAGCTTATCAGGTCTTAAGTGATGATCAAAAGCGCGCGCGCTACGATCAGTTGGGAAGTGCCTATTCCGACTTTCGGACAGGCGGCGGACGTCCGGGTGATTTTCAATGGGGCGATTGGGGCGGCACACGCGCAGGCGCTGGAGGCGCAAATGCTGACGACCCTTTCAACGGCGGCGGTTTCTCAGATTTTTTTCGTACCATCTTTGGTGAGGCCATGCGCTCTTCAGCGCGCAATCAGGCATCACAACAAATACAGGGATACCAACAGGAAGTAGACATCTCCTTTCAAGAGGCATTTGACGGCACCACACGTCAACTGCAAACCAATGGGCGCAAGTTGCAGGTGCGCATCCCGGCCGGGGTGAAGACAGGTTCAAAGGTTCGAGTAGCAGGCGCGGGCCCGGAAGGGCTTGATCTTTATCTCATTGTGAATATTACAGATGAAGATAGATTCGAACGCGACGGCCAGGACCTTTATACAGCATCCACATTAAGCGTATTTACATTAATTCTCGGCGGTGATACGGAAGTGGAAACGCCGACAGGCAAAGTGAAATTAAGTATTCCGGCCGGCACACAAACCGACCAGGTCTTCCGCCTGGCTGGGCGTGGCATGCCGCATTTGAAAAACCCAAATACAAAGGGTGATCTTTTTGTAAAATTAAAAGTCCAGGTTCCGAAGTACATCTCAGCCAAACAAAGGGAATTGCTTGAAGCAGCAGCTCTTATAAAATTTTAAAAATAAATTTCCGGAGTATTCATGAAAACAAAACAAAGCATTCTGGCTTTAGTGGTTTTGGGGTTTGCCGCGCTCGCCTGCCAAACCCTGCCATTGCAAACCCCACAACCCATCTCTGAAGCTGAACCAGTATTACCAATTGCACCCATCGATTCGAATTCCGTAAATCCGGCCGCACAACAGGATGGGTTGGTTGCGCTTTTTGAAAACGTCAGCCCCGGCACCGTTGCGATCTTCACCGATCAAGGTCAAGGTTCGGGGTTTGTGTATGACGGTCAGGGACACCTCATAACAAACTATCACGTCATCGAAGGCGCTAATACCGTGGAGGTTAGATTCACTTCGGGCTACATGGCTTATGGAACAGTGATCGCGACTGATCTCGACTCCGACCTCGCCGTCGTAAAAGTGGATGCGCCGGCCGGCGAACTTCATCCGCTGCCGCTCGGCGATTCAGACTCGCTGAAAGTGGGTCAGACCGTAATAGCCATTGGCAACCCTTTTGGTTTGGACAGCACAATGACCGTAGGGGTTATCTCCGCGCTTGGCCGTATATTGGATTCGGTTCACGACACTGCCAGTGGTCAGCCGTTTAGCGCCGGTGATATTATTCAAACCGATGCGGCCATTAACCCCGGCAACTCCGGCGGCCCGCTCTTTAACATCAACGGTGAAGTGATCGGCATTAATCGCGCCATTCGCACCGAGAGCGCCACGGTATCAGGTCAGCCTGTCAACTCAGGGATTGGCTTCGCAATTTCCATTAATATCCTCAAACGCGTTGTTCCTGTATTAATATCAGACGGCAAATATGATTACCCGTATCTGGGCATTTCGTCACAAGACTCTTTGAGTCTTGAAATGATTGAAGCGCTTGGCTTGAACACATTCACCGGTGCATATGTGACTGATGTTGTTTCCGGCGGACCCGCTGACCAAGCAGGGATTAAAGCGGGCACAAAACCTACAAATATCCCAGGTATATTCATTGGCGGCGATCTGATCGTCGCGCTTGACGGACGGGAAATCCGCACGTTTGACGAATTGCTGGCATATCTCATCACGAACAAAGGTCCCGGAGACACAATTGTATTGACTGTGCTGCGTGACAATGAAAAAGTGGATGTAAGTGTCACGCTTGGCAAGAGACCGTAAAAAAAGTTCAGGTATGCCTAAAAAATTCGGGCGTGGTCTGGAAACCACGCCCGAATTTTTTCTATTTAGCCAAATCGTTCTTCGCGCCAGACATCTGCGCGGTTGTGATACCCAGCCTGTTCCCAAAATCCGCGTTTATCACGCGGCATAAATTCCAAAGACCTGAGCCACTTGGCGCCCTTCCATAGATAGGGTGTTTCCAAATCCTCTTTGGCGGGGATAAAACCCACCATGCCGCGAAGCGGATAACCGTGATCCGCCGTGATCGGCTCGCCATCCAGATGTGTTGCAAGCAGGAAGTTTTCCTGTAATACAACTTCAAGCGGCAAGTTAACCGTGAAGCCATATTCAGCATGCTGCATCACATGTGTGGCGGTCGGCTTGATCTTGATCAAACCATTCTCCACCATTGTCTTAACAGAGACACCTTCCCAAACCGTATCCGCCTTGCTCCAGCGCGTTACACAGTGGATATCCATTTGGATTTTGGAGCGCGGCAGTTGATTAAATTCATCCCATGACCAGCGTTTTTCCTCCTGCACCTCGCCCCAGACACGCAGGTCCCAGGTGGCGGCGTTGAACATCGGCACGGGACCATAATGCAGCACAGGGAATTTTAATGTCAACGATTGACCGGGGGGCAGCCTGCCTTCAGAACGGATGCGATCCTCCTCCTTGCGGCGGTCAATACCTTCAAATGAGAACATGGTTTACCTCACTCAGTAAAATTTTGGCAATTGCGACACTGAATAGACTCTATATATTGTGCTGATGTTACTTGAGAAAGATTACAGTTTTCTTAACTTTTATGTGGCGGCGATATCAGGCGCTCTTAAATCCCGCAACCTCAATTCCATTTTCAATCAATATATCATGCAATAATTTTGCATTCTCTGCCGCGTGGATGTTATCTCCATGCAGGCATAATGTATCCACGTTTACTTTTTTCCCGCCAAACAAAATCCCATCTTTGATCAATTTCAATGCATTCACCGCCACCTCTTCAGGTGACTCGATCACTGCGCCCGGTTGACTGCGTGATAATAAGGTGCCATCGGGATTATAAACGCGGTCGGGGAATCCTTCGCCTGCAACCTTGATCCCCGCCTCGATACCCGCTTCGCACAACACCGAGCCTGCCAGCCCAACAAGGATTAAGTCCACGCTGAAAGATTTCACAGCCCGCGAAATGGCATGCGCCAACCCACGATCTTTTGCGGCCTGGTTATATAACGCCCCATGCGGCTTGACATGCGTCAATGCAACGCCTTCCATTTTGGCAATTCCTGCCAGCAAATTAATTTGCTCAAACACAACCGCTTCAACTTCCTGTGCTGAAACATTCATCTCAAGCCTGCCAAAATTTTTTTTGTCCCTCCAGCCCGGGTGCGCGCCGATATTCACGCCATATCGCTTTGCCAGCAGAACTGTTTCCTGCATCACATTTTCATCGCCGGCATGGAATTCACAGGCAATGTTGGCAGAGGTGATGTAAGGCATAATGGCTTCATCATTGCCAGAGCCTTCACCCAGGTCACTATTCAAGTCTATTTTCATAATAAGATTCCTCACGGAGCGCAGACTTCAGTCTGCCATGTATCGCGGACTAAAGTCCGCACTCCGTGCATAGCCTGCGATATTTTTCCTGCGCTTCTTCCACCGTTATTTCTTTAAATCTAATTTTACTCACGCCCGCTTCACATTGGGCCAGCAGCGGCAGATCTACACGGATGACATTTGCAATTTTGGGATAGCCGCCCGTTGTGGGGGCATCTGCCATCATGACGATCGGCTGTCCATTTGCGGGCACTTGCACACTGCCCATCGTCATGCCTTCCGAGATCAAATCTGCGCCTGCATTGTGGGAAATGGGCCTGCCCTCCAGTCGATATCCCATGCGATCAAATGACGTACTTAAACCATACTCACTATTTAGAAAAGTTTGAAAGCCTTCATCTGTGAATCTTTCCTTTTGCGGCCCTGTGATCACTTCGATCACAGGGGATTGGGTGTAAGCCATATATTTTTCAACAGGAAAATCCCGCGCTGCCAGTTTTCCCAATTCATTCGAAGGCTTTCCTGTATGTAAAATATCTCCCGCATGAATTGTATTGCCAAGCCCACCGCGCAAATAAGTGGAATGTGAGCTGAGGATGGAGTCAGATTCAAATCCGCCGGCGGCTGAAAGATACGACCAGTTGCCGCCACTTTTCTTTTTGATGTGCACGCGCCAGCCTGCGCGTACAAAGAAAGAGGTCCACAATGGGAATGTCCAAACATAGTTTGAAACTTCATACCCGGCGCCGGTCACTGCCAAAACACAATTCTGTTTTGCGCGAAAGACTGCTTCACCCAATCCAATTTCAATTACCGTCGCATTTGCAGGGTTGCCTGTCAATACGTTTGCAGCTTGATGTGCGAACCAATCCATTGGACCTGAAACAGGTACGCCAAAACTTCTCCAGCCGCGCCGGCCTAAATCTTGAAATGTGACCAGACCTGAAGCATCCAATACTTCAAGCATGATTATCTATCTCCGACAGCAAGCTGTCGGACTCCAGAGGGACGAACTTTACAACGTCGCCGGGCGCAAATAAAAAAGGGGAGTCACGGGTTGGGTCAAATAATTTGAGCGGAGTCCAACCGATCATGTGCCAGCCGCCGGGTGAATCAAGCGGATAGATCCCCGTCTGCGAACCGGCAATGGCAACCGTACCTGCGCGCACCAAAGTACGCGGGGTTTCCAGGCGCGGCATGATCAGGCGTTCATCCAATGTGCCCAAATAAGGGAAGCCCGGCGTGAAGCCCATCATGTACACGAGATATTCACGCGCGCTGTGGATGCGGATCACATCAGCGCTGGAAATGTCTTTCGCAGCCGCAACCGTTTCCAGGTCCGGGCCGGATGCGCCGCCGTATCTCACTGGGACTTCAATCTGGCGCGGCATTCTATGAAAGGAATCATCCAACTGAGTCAGTTTATCCCGCACCCAATGCGCGACTTCATTAAATGTTAATATCAACGGGTCGTAATGAAGAAGCAAGGTGCAATAGGCAGGGACAGATTCAATAATGCCTGCGATGCTGTTTGTTTGCAGCAGCGCATTGAACGCATGCACGCGCTGATTGAGCGCGGGATTTATTTCAGCGCCGAACTCGACCAACAATGCAGAATCGCCGAGAGGCTTGAGCATGTTTACATGATTTCAAAAATGGAAATCGATTCGATGTGATAGGTTTGGGGAAAAAGATCGAACGGAGTCACTTCCGCCAAACGATAGCCCCCGACGATCAATCGCGCCGCATCCCGCGCAAGTGTGGCTGGGTCGCAGGAAACATAAGCGATGACTTGCGGCTTGATGCGGAGGATCGCATCCAAAGTTGGTTTTTCGACCCCGGCACGCGGAGGGTCAATGATCATATGGGATAAACTGACAATTTGTCGCGCGAGAGCGGGTAAAATTTCTTCCGCTGCACCCTCATACAATTCCACATTATCAAATTCATCGAGATTGATCTCGAAATCTTCACAGGCTGATTTAGAAGATTCAATTCCGATCACCCGTTCACATTTCGACGCAAAAAATTTGCTGAACAAACCAACTCCGGAATAAACATCCAGTAGAGTAGAAGACGATGAAACAGGTAAACAGGTAATCAGGTGCTGGATCATTTTCTCTGCCATCAAAGTATTGATTTGAAAAAACGAAGCGGCAGAGACATGAAAATCCTTATCCAGAATATTGAGGGTCAGGTAATCCTGCCCGGCGATGACGACGGCATGCTCGTCAAATAAATGCACAACCGAAACATCGGCTTCAATTTCCAGCTCGGGTGTTTCAGGCGATTCTGATTCGAGCACGACCAGTAATTCTTCGTGCTGCCCGGCGCGCAGAGAGACGCGTTCAATATCCCTGTTTGATTCAAATTGTAATTCGGGCCAGAAAGTATCGATGCTTGTTTCAGGCAGGTGACACTCTTCAATTGGAAAGGATGAATTGCCTTTTGAATTAATAAATCCTAATTTTCCTTCTGCTGTTAAATGAAACTGAACATGGTTGCGGTAATTCCACTCCAGCGGCGAAGGGACCATGGGTTTGACAGGCGGGTTTTCGATCTTCCCAATCCTTTTTAATTGGTCGCTCAATATTTCTGTTTTTGCCTGCAATTGGTTTTCGTAAGACAGGTTCTGGTAATGACATCCGCCGCATAAACCGAAGTGTTTGCATTTGGCTTGGATTCTCTGCGGCGCGGCCTGAATGACCTCAAGTAGTTTTCCGCGCGCGAAATTCTTCCTGTCTTCTGTCAACTCCACGCGCACATTTTCACCCGGCAAGCCGAACGGCACAAAGACCGCGCGGCCGTCGGGTAAACGTCCCATGGCTTCGCCGCCGTAGGTGAGTTTTTCAAGTGTAATGTCAAAGAATAGAGGGTTAGCGTTGGAGGACATTTACTACAGCCTGAACAATCTGCGCAACTTGAATAGGGGTTAACACTCCCAACTGTTTCACTAACCTTTGCTGGGAAACTGAACGAACTTGCAAGCCATCTGCGGCGGAAAGTTTGCTTAATCCATTTTGCTCACTTGACTCAATGCGTACCATCCATGAGGCATTTGTATAACGATCTTTCCAATCTGTAAAAGGAACAACAACTTTGAGCGGCAATATTCCAACCAAGTCACTGCTAATGATTACAGCAGGGCGTGTTTTTTTGATTTCTGATCCTATCGTTGGATCAAGGTTTACGAGCCAGATTTCACCCCTAATCATATTTCATCCTCAAAGAGGAAGTCGTCACTATCCAGGGCTGTAAACTGTGTTAAGTTAGGGTTGGTGTTGTAATCTGCTTGAAGTTCACGTGCTGCAAGCAACATTTGTCGGCGTTTGCGATAACGCAATTCACGCTCGATCATCTCACGCACAATTTCAGAGAGACTGCGTTTCTCTTCTTCTGCAATTAATGCCAGTATTTGATGTTGTCCTTTTTCAAGGAGAATTTGAGTTCTATGCAGCTCCATGTTACACCTCAATAGTGTGTAGTTTAAATACACACTATTATTACTCATTTTCTTTAGGCTGTCAATGAACAAAAAGATGAAAAACCAATTTTATGGTCTTTCATCTTTTTGTCTTTCGATTTCCTGCAAAAATATGCTTTTATGCAGACCGAGAGCGAGTAAGGTCGCTGCTACGCCTGCTTACTTTATAAAGAAGGAAAGAACGACAAGTCCGGCAAAGAATGCGCCTGCCAGAACGCCGATGCGTACAAGATCTTTCTTTACCATGCTGTAATCAGGGTTGAACTCAGCCGGCAGGGCGGGTGTCGAAAAACGGGTTGTGGGTCGTTTATTTTTCTTACTCATTTTTTCTCCTACTAATTGGTTGTTATGTAAAGTATCTCAGAGATTGTTCAGGCGCAGAGCGCCGCCTTCACAATGACTTCGTCAGTTTTGTAATCGCGCATAGACGACAATGCGCTGTTTATCAACAAGATATGGATAGCATGAGATGAGTGTAACCGTTGGGCTGCCAGTGGACGCCATCACTTCCACGGCGGTCGGTTCAACCAAAACTGTGCGGTCTACGATGTAAACATATTGCCGCTGTTGTGTGTAGAGAATGACTTGATCGCCCGGAGCAAGCCTGTCTAAATAGCGGAATAACTCACCGTAGACATCATTGTGTGCAGAAAACACAACGTTCCCATCCTGGCCCGGATCTGCGGAACCAATATATTGACCGACGCCTTTTTTGAGTTGTTCCCAGCCATCTCCCTGAACGACCGGCGCATCCACATTGAGGGCCGGGATCTGAATGCGGACCGCCTGGTCTGGCGCAGAGGTGGGAATGGGAATATTCGCAAGCGACTGTACCATGGGGCGCAGGTGATCGGGAATCTCTGCTTCATTGGGCCGGGTATTGCCTTGTGCATCCGGCGGTGTGTGCCCTGACGGTAAAACAACCGCCATCACCAACGGGGTCGGCACGATCGTTTCAGGTTTGAGTGCGGCTGCCACTTCAGTGTTGAGCGTGCGCAGTACGCCGAGGCCATTCATGAGCAATGCGATCAAGCCTATCACTGCCAGCACTTCCACGCCAAGCAGGATGCGATCCATTAATTTGCGGCGCGGGTTTTCAGGAACAAGTTCGGATGTAGAGTCTCTCAATTCCGCTGTATCAACGATCGGCGCGGAGCGCTGCGCGTGCGAATCAAAATCCGATAGATCGGGCGCAACTGAGATCACGCGCCCTGTGCGGCGGAAGTTATCGAGGCGTTCTTTACGTACACCGCGTCTTTTCTCCACCAAAAGGCGGCGAAGTTCTTCAACAGACAGATCTTCAGGTGCTTTCTTGCGGGCCATAGCGAAGGGATTATACAAGGGATTGCCATTTTTTGGGACACTCGTTATAATGTTTATCCTTCGGGCGGGTAGCTCAGTTGGTTAGAGCACATCGTTGACATCGATGAGGTCGTAGGTTCGAGCCCTATTCCGCCCACAAGATCAGTAATCAGTAATCAGTAATCAGTGATTAGTGATCAGTAATAAGATTAGTAATTAGTAAAAACAAAAAACGCGATGACCAAGACGAGTAGGTGATATTTTTCT
>JANODZ010000027.1:0-6631 GCA_031412935.1 Anaerolineales bacterium | reverse complement strand
CTCACAGACTATTGGATCTACAGCTCAGAAGTAACCAATCGGCAATATGCATTGTGTGTAAATGCGGGCAAGTGCCTGCCGCCCAACCCGGAGCAAAACCCGGCCTTTGGGAACTACCGCTTTGTTAATGTGCCGGTCGTGGGTGTGAATTATCAACAATCTGCGGATTATTGCGCTTTTGTGAATGGACGCCTGCCCACCGAAGCGGAATGGGAAAAAGCAGCGCGCGGTCCCGAAGGGAATCTATTTCCATGGGGTGATGCAGGGCCGGCCTGTGACTTGTTGAACTTCAATTTCTGCAACGGCAAGACACTAGATATTCAATCCTACCCGGGCGGCGTTAGTTATTACGGCTTGTTCGATATGTCTGGGAATGTACGTGAGTGGGTTGCAGATTGGTACAACCCTAAATATTATACCGACGGACCCACGGAAGACCCATTGGGTCCGCAGATCGGTGAAAAACGTTCGGTTCGTTCCTCCAGTTATGCAGATTCCGCTGATTTTACTTTTCCAGCACATCGGTTTTCATTAAAGCCAATCGAAAGCCTGGCCGACCTTGGATTTCGCTGTGTGGTCGACGACCCAACCTATTTTGCGCCTTTCTGCGAACAACTGGCATTTATTGGCAGTGGACCGAACGGCGCTGAATCAGATTGCACGCCGCTTGTATCTTGCAACAGTGTCGGAGTTGATGTTAGTGAAATTGACTGTAATGTGGGAGATAAGGAGGCGATCACGATCGTCAATTTTTCAGTGCAAGGCATTCCTAACAGTGTGATCACCGATATGGATGCCCCAGGTTGTGACGCAGGCCCGGGCGCGTTGCAATTTACCTGCAAAGAAAGCTCAGCAGGTTCCCCGGCGAAGATTACGGGAGCTTGTGTTGACACAAACAAATGTGACCCGGTTTGCGGCCCAAACTATATGATGGATAACGGCAGTTGCAAATGGGATGGCAGCGGATCGGTTGGCATTGCCTGTCTTCCTGGACAAACATATGACCCCGTTAACCAGTGTTGTGCTGCCATACCCGGTTCCGGCGTGAATTACAATGTTTGCCCGGACGGCACCAGCCCAATCGGCGGTGGATGTGTAGCCGACCCTGCAAAGGTAGTGGATTCGGCGTCCAAACCAATCACCTTTGATTCTTGCTTACCTCCTCCTCCGGATGGCGGTTGTGAAGGTCCTAATTGCCCTCCACCGGGTGGTGGTTGTGTTCCAAAATACTGTACTTATCCCCAAACTTTTGACACGAAATCATGCAGCTGTAAGTAATAAAAATTACTAATCAATAAATAAGTTAATAGCGGCCATCCCAACGTTTGTTGCGATGGCCGCTATTTTCGCTTTGGTTCATTACGGCTAGGGTTTGGTTATTCGTTTCACACAAGAGTATCAAGATTCACAACCCGATTCAGGTCGACCAATTTATCATCCAACATTTAGACTATAAACCCAATTCCACCGATATTAAATATTTTTTTCTCTCTGATCATGTTGTTTATTAATGTCTCTAATAACTGATATTGACCAATTCCCAGGAAGGCGCATCGATCTGCCCGCAATTAACCACGGCGTGATGATTGGGATCCCGCGATGCCATGTGTATCAAATGGATTTTCTCATCTTTAGGATTGTCTATTTTTGAAATGACCAGCCAATTTGGGACGTAATTTAAATCATCAAGAATAGTATCTTGGATCTGGTTGGTAATATAAAAGAGAGGTATATACGTAAATCCTCTACCAAAAATGAAACTCCATCTCTGTTCCGGCGATTCTAATTCCCGGTAGGCATCCACTTCATTCTTGGTAAGGGCGCATTCTATCAAGTCAGTTCTGAGCCAGTATCGATACACAGTATTTGTAAATAAGCGCTCTCCCGGTTTCGTTGTCTGATTAATTTGATTGAGCGCGCTGCAATAATCAAGGGCCTTGTCGCATTCACTCATTCTCCCTGTCAGGTAATTGAAGGTTTCTCTTGGAAAAAAAACTTTGTTGAGATGGTAGAGGCCGCTGGATATTAATACCAATATCGTTATTGCAGGTATCATGATTTTGAAAAATTTTGATTTTCCAAGGATCAAATATTCGGCTGACCCGGCGATCGGGATCGATAAAAGCAGCAGGCAAGCCATAAAATATCTAGGCGCAAAAACAGTTGGCCGAAAAATAAACCAAATCGTTAAGCCAATTAAAGCTGAAAGTGTAATTATAAAAACCTGGTTGTTAAATATAAACTTTTGCCTTGGCATTAAAAATATGAGCGGCGAGAACATAAGGAAAAGAGGCGAAAGATTCCCGATTTGCGCCCAATAATCGCCGAAGGTGAGTGAAAAAGGCAGATTGGCTAGGATACGCCGCGTAGTTTCCGGGCCATTCCATGATTGATCCTGCCAGCCGCTGGCTTTTTCGTTTAAGGGGGCGAAGGCATTATTGAATAACACATCATTCTTAATAAAATGTGGAGTTAAGGCGAGTGTTGTTCCAACCAGGATCATTGCTGTCAAAGGTATTAACTTTCTTATTAAGATGCGCTTCTTTTCGGGTTTGGATGGTTTAGTAAGATAGCTCCAAATAACCAATATGGCCATGCTGGGGATAAAGCTTAAGATATAGCTTATTTTTGCAATCAGTGTAAGACCGATAAGCAAACCAGTCAGCCAGGCGGCCATGGTTTTTCTTTCATTTCGAATTTCAGTTGCCCAAAAGTAAGCTGCAAATCCTAAAGATGTGGCAAACAGATCTGTTTTTCCAGTTCCGCTAAGTTGAATGACCGCAGAGGATGTAAAAAGCATGGCAAGAATCAACCACTGTCCCCGCCAGGTTACCCCGGCCTTTCTGGAAAGCGCTAAAAGCATTACGGCTCCGGCCAGAAATATGGGCCATGCAAATAACTGCGCCGCCCCCGGGCTTCCTAAAAGCATTAGAGCGGCAAAATGTAATTCAGCCTGCAAGCCAATACTGGTCAAATCCTCATATCCGGGCAGGGGTTGCAGGCGATGTGAGTTGGCAATCACTTTTGCGATTGCCAGGTAAAAACTTGACCCGTCTCCAATAATAGAGCGGCCCAAGGATGTGATCCATGCGAGAACAAGAATAATAACGAGGGAAATTAATACCCTCCATGTCCAACTATATTCACTGGGTATCGTTTTAATTTTATGGGATAGGACAATAATATCTTTGTATGAAAGCAGAATACCGCATATTGATAAAATAAATATTGTTGGTATTACGATCATTGGAGTAAATCGGCTGTAAACGGCGAGGAGCGCCCAAATATTTGCAAGCAATCCCTGACCCAAAAGATAAGCAGTGGCCAGGGATATGCCCGGCGAAACCATGGGTTTTTGTTTAGCTTTGGATAATAAATTAAGCAGTATCTGCCCCATGCCTAAACAAGCAAACGAATAAAACACTAACTGAAAAAAAACAGATAATGAAATCACATTATCCTTTTGGCCGGTGCATTCTAACGATACTCAAGTTTGGCGCTGTAATCAGAATTTTGAAAAAATAAAAGAATCGGACTCCTTAAATTATTTAATAAGTCAAGCAGGCCGAAATGCTTCGCGGCATCCAATAAAAATGGCGGGCTGAATATTAATAGATAAATAATAAAAATTGCGGTCATCCAAATGAACAACGCTATTTTTACCGTAGTTGACACTTCTGCCGTTATGCTGGGGAACTCCTTATTTTCCAACATTTATAGCTTCGCCATCTCTGGTTTTTGGGTATGCCAGTCCGTGGCTTGTTGAAAGGCAAAGCCGGCGCGCAGAACGCCGGCTTCATTCCAGGCGCGCGAAACGATTTGTAAGCCGATCGGCAAACGGTCTTTTGTAAATCCGCAGGGAACGCTGAGCGCGGGCAAGCCGGTCAAATTGAAGGGAGCCGTAAAGCGTGTCAACTGGCGGGCGCGTTCAACGGCATTCTCCCCCTCCAACATGGGTGCAGGGATGGGAGTAGTGGGGAGCAGGAGCAGGTCATATTCATCGAACAATAAATCGCAGCGTCTCTTCACCTCCGCTTGTGTGCGCCGCGCGAGTGCATACTCAGTTGAAGTAAATGCCGCGCCCGTTTCCAGGCGCTGGCGCACATCTGCGCCGAACCAATCGGGGTGATCCTTCATCCGTTCGCGATGGAATGCTGCGCCGTCGGCCTGGGTCATCAACCCATTGGCGAGAGCGGCTTCCTTGAGGAAATCCATATTTACTTCTTTAATAGTGGCGCCTTGCTCACGCAATATCTGCGCGGCTTTGCGAACCGCGTCCAATATTTCCTGATCGGCTTCTTCGATATAGTTTCCAATGGCAAGCGCGATCCTGCGTTCCTTCATTGTGTCTGTCAAGTGGCTGGAATAATCACCCGGCAATGTTTTTACAGACGCAGGATCAAGTTCATCGTATCCACCCATTACTTGCAGCATAAGCGCAGCGTCTTCTACATTTTGCGTGATCGGGCCGGCATGATCGAGATTCCATGATAACGGCAAAATACCGCGCAGGCTTACCCGTCCATAGGTGGGTTTAAGCCCAACGACACCGCACAAAGCAGCGGGGATGCGGATCGAGCCGCCGGTGTCGGTTCCAAGCGCAGCCAGGGCCATGCCGCTTGCAACTGCGACTGCGCTTCCGCCTGAAGAACCACCGGGTGTGCGTGTTAAATCCCATGGGTTTTTGCATGCGCCATAATGCGGATTGTTATTGGTAACCCCGAGCGCGATTTCGTGTGTATTGGTTTTCCCGATGATCTGCGCCCCGGCTTGTTTCACCTTTTGAATTGTGAAGGCATCCTCTTGCGGGATGTGATCCGCAAAAAAACGAGATCCGCCGGTTGTCAAAATTCCCTTCGTATCGTAAAGGTCCTTTACAGCCAGGGGAATTCCGTATAAAGGCTTGCTTTGCCCATCTGGCAGGGGATTTAATTGTTCAGGCGGTATGACCGTGATGAATGCATTAAGCTTCGGGTTGAGTTTTTCAATTTGACGGTAGCAAGCGGAGGCAAGGTCAGCGGCGTTGACTTTTTTGCTTTTCAAAAGGTCGATTTGGTCAGTTAATGACAAAGATGCAAGGTTCATGTAAGGTTAATTATAACCAATTAGGACAATTCTCCCATAGCCTATCTGTACTGATGCTGTACAATGACTATGAGTTAAAAATCAACCATCAAGAAGGAGTTAATATCTTATGAAAAAAGTAAACTATCTTTGGTTGGCGGTGACCGTATTTGTGGTTATCTTCGCATCAGCATGCAACGCCTCTGCCGCACCGGCTGAAGTTGCCCCGCCTGAGGGCGCTGCACCTGCACAGAGTTTTGCGCCAGCCTGTCAGGCGGCTGCCTCTTGTGCTGCCCCGGCTGTGGCAGACACTGCTGCAATAGACACATTCTGCGTCCAAAAAATTCCTTATCAGAATATTTTCCTTGAACCTGGTACAACCTTTGAGTCTTTGGATCCAAAGGGTGAGTTAAAATGCCAGGATAGCGGAACAGTTGTAGATGGTAAGAATATAATTTCTTGTACCAGCAAAGAACTGTGGACCTATGAGCTCAAACTTACAAATACCGCCTGTTCTGCCGGTACACTTGCAAGCGGCGCCAGCCAATGTCAGGCAGGATTGGGTTATGATGCTGCGCAGAATTGTTGTGCGCCTCTACCCTCAGGCGATGGTGGTTCTGTGGTGATTAAAATAAACATGGGTGCCTGCCCACTTCCTCAATAATAAATATCAGATGATAAATAAAAAATTCCCGCTTGAGAGACGGGAATTTTTTTATTACCAAATTTGAATACTCCTACTTTTATAAAAGTAAGATAAACTGCTATGAATGACCAAAAACGTCCGCTTCCTGATCGTGTTCATTGTTTTTCTCTTGCTGGTGATATTTTCACGGCGAAGTGAGTTTTATAGCGCGGTTGCGGGGAAGGCAATTGCCCCTTTCAGAGCGGAGCCAACCGCTGTTGTTGCTCTAAATAATCCCAGTTTGCGTAATAACCTCATCCTGCTTGAATTCTTTTCAGGCCTCTGAATAGAGTGCGCTGAAATGCAGCCCATCGTGAATGGGATCAAGAATGAGTTCAAATATTGTTTGCAATTCGAAAGAGTGAATTTCCACACTGAAACTCAATGGAGTATTTTACTCTCCCCTATCGGTACTCCAGAGTTTGCCTTGCTTGATTCCTCCAAGAATATTCTTTATCGTTGGATCGGATATACGGAAAAAGAAGAATTCGTTACAATCATGAAGCCGCTCTGTGGTGGATGAGGTAAAAAACAAACACTGAAGGATTTCCTTCAGTGTTTGTTTTTAGTTGGGTCTAGAACAAGCCAAGTACCCTGCCAGTTTTCAGATCGAGATCAATGTCATAGAATGCAGGCCGGGTGCCAAGCCCGGGCATCGTCCGCATATCCCCAAGGATCGGATACAGGAAACCTGCGCCGACCGATGCGCGGATCTCACGTACGCTCACGCGGAATCCCTTAGGCGCACCTTTCTTGGCGGCATCGGTAGTAAAAGAGAGGTGAGTCTTCGCCATACATATCGGCAGGTTGTCAAATCCAAGGCTTTCGGTGGTCACCCCGGGTGCCGGGCAGGCCGATGCGGCGGCGGCTTATCTCGGGTGG
>JANODZ010000026.1:0-7177 GCA_031412935.1 Anaerolineales bacterium | reverse complement strand
CGAACTTCTGCTTGACACGATCTCCGATGTCATTCATGGCTTGCGTGATTATCTCGAAGGAATTGAATTTAATCCAAAAAGATTGGAAGATGTCGAAGACCGCCTGGATGTGCTGCACTCATTGATCCGCAAATATGGCGGTAATATTGCCGCTGTCATCGCATACGGCGCGGACTCACGCAAACAGCTGGAAACCATCACCGGCGCGGCTGACCGTATTAATGAGTTGGAAATGCAGGAAGCGAAGTTGTTGGAAAAACTTGCGAAGCAGGGTAATGTGCTTACTGAAAAACGCAAATCCGCCGCGATCACAATGGGCAAGGGAATTGAGAACGAACTTGATGACCTAAAAATGGCATCTGCGCGCTTCGGTGTAGACTTCCAAACCAGGCCCGATGTGAATGGAGCGCCCATGGCGGATGGCACGCGCATCGCCTTTGACCAAAACGGTTTCGACCGCGTGGAGTTTTTAATCGCGCCGAATCCTGGCGAGGGTCTCAAGCCGCTGGCAAAGATCGCCTCGGGCGGTGAAACATCGCGTTTGATGCTGGGCTTGAAAAACGTAATGGCAAATGCAGATGAAGTGCCTTCCCTTATCTTTGATGAAATTGATCAAGGCATCGGCGGACGGGTGGGCATGGTGGTGGGTCACAAACTTTGGAATCTCTCGCGTACGCATCAGGTCTTTTGTGTGACCCATCTTCCTCAGCTTGCGGTATTTGGCGACCAGCATTATCAGGTGCAAAAGCTTGTAGATAAAGGACGCACACTTACGCGCGTTGAAATTCTGGATGGCGAGTCGCGTCTGCTTGAACTTTCTCAAATGCTCGGCGAAGTAGGCGAAGGAACATTACGTTCTGCGCATGAGTTATTGCAAACCGCACGGCAGACGATCAAGGGCAAAAAATAGTTGTAGGTAGACTGGACAATAAAAATCGCCTGCTTTGAACAGCAGGCGATTTTTTAATTAAAATTATGGTATTGCCCTATTAAATGCTGAACGCCAGGGTGAGGGGGGCACCCTGACGCTCAACAAGGCCAATATTACTACAAGGTATTATTTCATGCAAGAGTTATGTATTAATTAAATATTATAGTTTTCAGTGCCCCGAGTAGGAATCGGACCTACATCTAAGCCTTAGGAGTGCTTTGTTCTGTCCATTGAACTATCGGGGCGATGGATAAGATTATACACAAAAGACGGCAATTCATCCATGCAATAAAACGCATATAGGCCTATAAAAAACAGATGCATTTTATAGATTCTATCTCAAAAATTTTTCAAAAAACCCAACCACAAGTTGCGCGATCTCTTTGCGTGATGGACTGATGATTTTTCCATCTTGCGGCTTAAAGCTATGCCCCGCGTTTGCTACAACTACTAATTCAGCGGATACTCCTGCGGCTTGAAGTGCGCCAAGTAATATTTCTGATTGCTCAATTGGTACCAATTTATCTGCTTCACCGTGTAACATCAGAAAAGGCGGGTCATCCGCCGAGACATACGTCACAGGGCTGGCAAGCGCGGCGTCAAAGCCATTAAACACGCGGCTGGCATTTTCAATCCCTCCTTCAAACTGCACCGTCAGATCGGTGGGGCCGAACATATCCACAACCGCCTGCACGCGGCTGGATTGATCGAGATATTCGCCAGCGTCAAAACCTGCGTTTTCATCCGTAGTACCAAGTAATGAAACAAGATGCCCGCCCGCGCTGCCGCCCCACACGCCGATACGGTCTCGGTCAAGATTGTATTGACTGGCATGCGCGCGCAGATAACGTACCGCGCATTTCACATCCTCGATCATCGCAGGAAAAACATACTCAGGCGCGAGACGATAGTTAACAGACACCACCAAAAAACCCGCGTTCTGTAAGGCCGGGATTTCCAACGCGCCCGCGCCTTGCGCCTTATCACCTGAAGACCAGCCGCCGCCGTGTACGTACATCGTCACAGGGAATGAAGATTGACCCGCTGATGGATAATAAATATCCATTTTGAGCGCGACTCCCTCCATGGTGCAATATGTAATATCCTTCTCGACGGTGCCGAGTTTGGATGAATCAAATTCGTTGGATGGTTCTGCCGTCGCAGGCCCTGCCTGAACTGATAGTTGGGTTGCTGTTGCGAGAGGTTGAGTCGTGGCTGTGGATTTTCCCTGTAAACTGCAAGCCAATGCAGTGATTGCAAGGATTGAGAAGAAGGAGAAATTATTCATTTTGCCATCTCCAAAATATCTTCCGAAGTGACCACGGTCAAATGCGCGGCGGAATAGGAGACTAATTCTTCATAGGCGCTAAAGATGGCGGCTTGGTCTTCCTTTGTACGCGAAGTAGAAGGGTCGGGCGCATTCAGGTCAAAGGGCGCTGTAAGCGGATCTCCTTTTTTTGAGCCTTTTATTTCAGAATAGATACTTGTCCATGATTCTGCTCCGGAGCGATAATAATTATTTTCATGGATCAGCGATGTGATGAAAGGCGCGCGCTCATAATTATGACTTTCCCATTCGGTGAGCTGGGTTTGAAGCATGGTTGTTGGATTATATTCTGCGGCGTTTGGCTTGGACATGAAGTTCCACCAGAAATTATCCCTGCCGTCCACGCTGGTGGTGCGCGTCACACTGAAGTCACTGGGGCGCACGAGCAAGCCGTTGACGTATTCGTAAGGCTGGTCCATTTTTGTGCCTGACTCGTGATAAAGCAAAGTCATATGCGCGCCGAGGCCGGCGTAGACTTTTTGCGCAGTATCCTTGATGCGTTGGTTATTATTTGGGGCAGGCACGACAACAGGATTTCTTCCAAACACCTGTGCCACATAAGTGTAGCCGCCGGGTTGTGAACGATCAAGTTCAGCTGTTTCGAGATTCAATGCATAGGTTTCATAATCAAGCAGGGTTTGATATAGGGCGGCGTCATCCAAGTTTTCCAGACGTTGATCGAAGCCTGCGTAAAGCGGGTGCGGCGGGCGGACGTGGTAGCTGATGGTCATATTTGAATTCTTAAAGCGATCGATCACTTTGGGGTGTTCTTCGGCAAGTTTGCGAGTCACTTCGGCGGTGAAATAAAAATCAGCACGCACGTTATTTTTTTCAAAGAGGTCAACCAGTTTGATCAAGATGTCGGCGCTTTCGTCGGTGTTGACCCAATCGTGGACGTTGATGATGAAGGAGATATAGGCAACCGATTCGGTTGAAGGTTGAAGGTTGAGGGTAGTGGGTGTCGAGGTAACGGGAACAACTGTCGGCGCGGATGGAGGCGCGGTTTGGGCGCAGGCAACTGTAATTAATGCGAGCATTGCAAAGGCGAGAGCGATTCGTTTTATGAGTTTCATCCTATTTTCCTGCGGCGTTGTAGGCATCTGCCATTTGCGATAAGGTTGCCCATTGGACCTGTCCACTCGCAACCAGCGGATCAACGACTTCGGTCAGGAATTTTTCGATGACTTCAAATGGATGCTGCGGGTCGCCGCGAAATTCTGCCGGATGAATTGTGAAGTGGAAGACATTGGTCTTTCCACTTTGCGCGGCGTCGAGCGAGGCGTACATTTGTGATTTGAGAAATTCAAAATAGGCTTCATCACCGCCGGCATCTTCAGAACGGCGCATGGCCGCAAAGTTGGCTGTATCATATTGACCTTCCGGCAGGAAAACAACTTTGCCATTTGGATCATTTTGAGTGAAGAGCGAGAAGTCAACGCCATTTGTGCCGCCCGCCGGTTGCCAGGGATTCACGCCGACCAGTGAAAGATCAGTCTCCTGCACCTGCGGATTCTTCCAATCACTGTTCACATCCAGCCCTGCGCAGGTTGCGGCTTCATACATATCGAGATATAAATTCCCGCCGCTCCAATAACGGATCTGCGTCACGCCGCTGGCTTGTGTAATCAAAGAAATTTCTTCTTTTAATACACCACACCATTGCAGCGGATCTAATGTGTCAGAATTCCTTCCCATGTGCGCGTCTTCGTGGAAATGCAGCGCGATCTCATGTCCGCGGGAGGCGAGGTCGGCCAGAATGGTATTGCCCGATTCAATTGCAACCTGTGTGAACGGTGATTGCGCCTGAATGGTCATATGCCCGCCGTGCGACTCAACAAGTTGAGTCACAGTGTTGATGTCTTGCACGTGTTTATCAAAGAAAGAAGATGCGTGATAATCGCCTTTGCCCGCTTTGTACCCCTGGGCTGTTTCACCCATCGGTTCGATGTGCATGCCGATCGTGAAGAGCAAAATGGCGGATGAATTGTCAGCGGGTGAAACATCCGCTTCGACAGCAGGGTTCGCGGGTGTGATCTGCGAAACGACAGGCTTGGGCGCGCCCAGGGTGCAGGCCAGAGAAGCGAGCGTAAACAGGGTGAATACAGAGAATAAACGTTTCATGGGGATCTCCTTTTTTATATAGTATACAAGTTTGTTGTATACAGATCGTTTTGCAGTTGTAAAATCTTTGTAAAAGCCATAATTGACTCTACTGCAAAAACATAAAGCCTTAACGCAACGACGCTAAAACGCAAAGAAAATTAAAGTTTTGATTTAAATTTTGCGACTTTTTGCCCAGGAACGCGCAAAAGTAAAACATTTTTTGAAAATCCTGGCGGCTTTGCATCTTCGCGTTAAAAATTTTACTTTTTGAAGTGGACTCATAAGTAAGCGTATAATATATTTTATGCGCCGCCAGACCCAATTTTCGCTTCTTTTTTATCCAGCTTGTATTTATTCATTTATCGTCACAGCGTGCAATATTTCCGCAGCCTCAGCGCCAATTTCCACGGCTGTTATTTCTCCTGCAACCCCAGCTCTTCCCATAATCACGCTGACCGCATCTTCTCCTGCGCCAATCCCGATTCCCGAACGTGAAAAATATTCGCTCACTACCACAATAGATTATGATCTGCACATTGTCTTTGTAAATGAAACGATCGTATACCCAAACCAGACAGGGCAGGCTCTCGACAAACTGGTGCTTGCTGTCGCGCCAAATTTCTGGCCGAACTGTTTTTCGCTGACGAGTTTATCGATAGACAACATCCCAATTACGGACCAGACACTTAATGCCCATCGTTTGGAAATCCCGCTTCCGACTCCGCTTTCGCCTGATTCCCTTGCGACGGTGACTCTCAGCTACAAGCTTTTTCTGCCATTTCTCGATCAAGAACATTCCCTGCGCGCGCGCATCTTCGGCTACAGTAACGTTCAAACAAATCTCGTCAATTGGTATCCATTCATTGTCCCATTTATAAATAGGGAGTGGGTCATCCGCGAACCCTGGTCACATGGCGAGTATCTTGTTTATCCCATCGCAGATTTTGAAGTGAATCTCAAATTTGCGAATCCCGAAAATGTACCCGTTGTCGCAGCCAGCGGATTTGCCGAACCGAATGGTGAGTTCACCCGTTATACATTAACCGCAGGGCGCGCCTTTGCCATTTCTGCCAGCCGCGAGTTTCAAGTCTCGAGCATGCAGGTGGGCGATACAACTGTCTATAGCTATTATCTTCCCATATATCAACAAGCGGGTTTGGCCGCAATGAACGCCAGCTCACAGGCCGTGCAGGTTTTTTCTCAGCGTTTTGGGATGTATCCGCATAAAACGCTTTCGATCGTGATGGCAGATTTCAAAGACAGCATGGAATTCTCCGCGTTGTATTTTCACAGCCGAAGTTTTTACGACCTGTACGATGGCACGCCCAAAGACTATCTCACATTTGTTGCCGTGCATGAAACGGGACATCAATGGTGGTTCGATCAGGTCGCCAACGATCAGGCCACCGAACCCTGGCTGGATGAGTCACTGGCCACCTATTCAGAATCTCTTTATTATGAATCCCTGCATCACAACCTGCTCCCGTTGTGGTGGTCAAATCGTATTAATTTTTTCGAGCCGCAAGGCTATATAGATATTCCCATATATGACGGGTTGAATGATGATAATTACAAGCGCACGGTCTACTTCAACGGCGCGGTCTTCTTGCAGGAACTGCGCGGACGAATTGGCGACGAATCTTTCCTTGATTTTCTTCAGGATTATTATCTTCAAAACAGGGGCAGGATCGCCAGCGCGGACGATTTCTTCCGCATTCTGGATGAACATACGGACGTGGATTATTCGGATATTGTGCGCGGTTATTTCCGTAATAGATGATCGAGTAATATTTGTTGAGAGTGGCTAATCTCGTGGATTTGCTAAAAGATTTACACTTGCGCCGCACGCCACATCGGCTCTTTGCATTGCTTCGCATCGCAAAGCAATGTCGCATTCGCGGAGCGATGCCGAAGGTGCAGGTGACCACAGAGTTCACAGAGATCACGAAGGAAATTCCTTAAAAATCTCTGTGAACTCTGTGACCTCCGTGGTAAGTGGTTTTTTTAGTCCATCCTTTTAGTCACTCCCTATTTTTTCAAGCTGATGATAGATCGTAATGCTGGGGGTAAATATTATGCGGTTCAAATCTGGTCATTTTACCCCCTATGATGGGAGAGTAAATAGGATTTCTCTCTTTTTGTGAGCGTGATAAAACTAGTGCATGATTCAGCGGCAGTTATCCATTTACTTCGTGCTTATCATGTCCACGGTCTTGAACTTGTTTCAATTGTCCGCTGTGCCTGCAGTGAAGGCGATAATGGCTGCGAGCGGAAAACAGCTTTCAGCACCCACGCAGGTAATCCCTCCCCTGCCTTCGGTTGCTCCCCTTGTAATTGATCCCCCTCCTGTTGGCGAAAAATATAATATTGATATTGTCATGGATTATGACCGCCATTTTCTTACGGTCGAAGACATTATTACCTATCCAAACCGCACAAACATGCCGTTGGATTCTTTAACTCTCGCGGTTGCTCCCAATCTGGTTCCAAACTGTTTTGAATTAATTCGGCTGGCAGTGAATAACATTCCTGTTAATGAATATCGCTTGAACAAACAGCGCCTCGATATTTCGCTTCCATTTACGCTTGAACCTGATTCAGTGGTTGAAGTGACTCTTCGCTATACCCTTTCACTGCCCTACCTCGATCAATCCACCAAAATAAATGCGCCTGTCTTTGGTTACACGGATATGCAAGCCAACCTGATCAACTGGTATCCGGTTGTGGTTCCCTTTGTCAATGGAGAATGGGTGTACCATGATCCCTGGTGGTATGGTGAATATTTGGTTTATTCAAAAGCAGATTACACAGTGAAC
>JANODZ010000025.1:0-5308 GCA_031412935.1 Anaerolineales bacterium | reverse complement strand
GTTTCACTGTTTTTTGCGAAATAGAATCTTCCGCCTGCCTGTAAAACGATCTTATCAAATTCCTGCAGCATAACGCTTAATCGTCTGCGATTGTTGTTGGTTACTTTGAAATCCAGCGCGAGCGAGAAGCCATCTACGGCGTGGGTTAATAAAAATTTATCAGGGCGGTGACGTTTGGTGACACCGAGATAGGATGGCAGGCGATTCTTATGTGAGAGCTTGAGGATTTCAGTCCACGCGGCTTCGGCGGTCTCTTTTGGAATAAAGGATTGATACTGGATCAATCCGCCGCGGCCGGCAGCGTATTCCCAGTTGGGGACATAATCCAATAAAAAGTGAAACGCCCCGTGCGATTGCCGAAATGTATGTTTGCGTAATGATGAAATATATTTTGCAGTGTTGATGCCCCAAAAGCCCAGATTATTAGTGAAGGGCGACATGAAATAATGCAGCGCGGATTTTGGAAAAACGCCAAAGATCATCGGCGGCAAAATTTGGTTCTTTATTTTCATGCTTTCTTGTGGATTTGGATCTTCGCCTTCAAGTAGATAACGCGCACCATGAATTTGTCCACGGCCGATTGAATTTCCGTGCGCGAACCCATCCAGCCAACCGACAATGTAATCATACTGCGGAGCATTGTCCAGCAGGCTGGAGAGATGTCGGTTTAGATTCTGCACGGGCCACGCATTCACAGTCAAAAGTCCAGAGTGGACGCGTTTCATTTGCAACGTCACAGAAGTGAAGATGCCCAGCATTCCCAATCCGCTGATCATGGCGTAAAACAAATCCGCATTCTTCCTGGGCGAACAAGTAATTTCAGCGCCAGCAGGCAGGATGGCGCTGAACTCCAGGACATGCTCCCCGATCGGACCCATCTTGAAATTATTTTTGCCATGAATATTGGCGCTGAGACAGCCCCCCAAAGTTGTTTTCATCGTGCCAGAGACTACGGGCGGCCACCAGCCATCGGGCTCCACTTTTTGCCAGAGCTGCTCAAGGGTGGTACCCGCTTGCGCCGTGATCAAACCCGTGGATTTATCCCAGCGGGTAATGGCATTCATACCGCGCATATCCAATACAAGTCCGCCGCCAATCAGCGCAGCGTCGTTGTAACTGCGGCCTGCTCCGCGCGCGTTGAGCGCCAGCCCCATTTTTTTTGCAAGATAAAAGGCTTCGTTAATTTCTTCGGGTATATTCGCTTGAATGCAATAAGACGGCGCACGAAGAGAATGGCCGAAATTTTCTAGTTGCGTAAATGTATTTTTCATGGGGTTTAGAATCCAACCCTAAAGGTCAGTAAGATCTTCAGGGTATGGATGGAATTAAAACGACAAGCGTCGAAAAATTAATGAAGGCACGTGCTGGATAAGAAGCATGATCCAACGCCAAATGGATGCGGTGTAGATCAATTGCTTGCGTTTACGCATTGCCTGATAAATATCTTCGGCGGCTTTTTCAGGCTCGATTGCAAATGGAGTTCCACCTTGCGCAGTTTTCATCATTTCTGTTTTTACGAAACCTGGTTTTACAGTTAATACATTTACACCATGGCGTGAAAGCCTGTTACGAAGCGCTTCCAGGTATGTTGTGAGTGCGGCTTTGGAAGTGTTGTAGCCCGGGTTACCGATGCGGCCGCGATCCCCTGCTACAGAAGAAATGCCTACAATTTGTCCCGCCTTTGCGCTTTGGAACATTTCCGCGACAGGGCTAAGCCAGGCCATGGCGCCAATCAAATTGACTTCAATCATCTTGCGGTCCCCTTCGAAGTTGTAATTGTTCAAACCGGGTGGAAAATTTACGCCAGCCATGAATACAAGCAGGTCAAGTCCTCCAAGCTGCGCGACGATCTTACGGAGCAGATCAGGAACTTCGTCATAATTCGAGACATCATGTACATAGGCAAGCGCGCGCGTTTCGTTTGCAAGTGAATTGATCTCTGCACATAATGTATTAAGTTTGTCTTTTCGACGGGCGACCAGGGCAATTGTATAACCTTCTTTTGCCAGTTTCCGGGCAAGGGCGGCGCCAATCCCATCCGATGCGCCGACAATAATGCCTCGCCGCCGTGGATTCAGTGGTGATGCTTGAACAAATTTGGATGTTTTAGACACGAGATGCCTCAGAAAAACAAAATAAATATTATTCTAACACAATCCATATTAGGTCAAAAAAAGCTATATAATTGACTATCTCTTGCAAATTAGTGAAAACAAACTGTTGCTGTTTATCGAACGGTATGATAAAAAGGTATATTATGGTAGAAAATAACGAAGACCTGAGCAGCGTCATTCAGCATGTTAGGGAAATTATCAACCAAAACACTTCTATACCGACTGAAGAAAAAGAAGGGATATTAAATCTGATGCAGGTACTGCTGGAAGCCGCCGGGGCGGCCCCTTTTCCGCGTGTTAAAAATAGCCGCGTCAAGACCTTTACGCAGGAGATGATTTCCAGGCACTCATTGATATCCCTGGTAAAACAGCAGGCTGACGAACTGGACGCGTTGAGAAACCTCAGCTTGAATTTGACCTCCAGCCTTGATCTGCAAACCGTGCTGGATACGATAGTCACCGAGGCAATGAGATTAGTTACAAAATCGAACGCAGCTCATATCTTTTTATTTTCACACGGGAAATTGGATTTTGGATCTGCCTTGTATATGAAAGGAATTAAAAATGAGCCGCTTGCCAAACCACGAAAAGATGGTCTGACCGCTTCTGTAGCAAAAAGCGGAAAAACAATAATTGTCGAAGATATTAATAATCATCCCCTCTATAAAAAAAGTAATGAAAACCAGGTGGGCTCCATTATTGGCGTACCCCTCAAATTCAACGACTCCATTGTTGGGGTCATGGTCCTCTCAAGATCCTCAACCGGGGGGTTTTCACCCTCCGAGTTGCGATTGATCGGCTTGCTGGCAGATCGAGCCGCTGTGGCAATCTCAAATGCAAGTTTGCATAAAGTAGTGACTGAATTGGCAAATACTGACAGTCTTACCGCTTTACCCAACCGCCACTCACTGGATGAGCGCCTGGAAGAGGATATTCGTTTTGCCAAGCGTAATTCATCACAGTTTGCGGTGGTGATGATGGATCTGGATGGATTTAAAAATGTAAACGATACTTACGGACACGCTGTTGGTGACGAGATCCTTCATTCCCTTTTTAACAATCTCGCCAGAAACATACGCCCGACTGACTTTCTTGCGCGCTACGGCGGCGACGAACTTACGTTGATCATCCGCGAAGCGGATCAAGCTATTGCTGAAATCGTTACGCAGAAGATCATTGAATTGGTCAAAGAATACAATCTTTCCATTCCAGGAATTGAAAATATCCAGCTGGGCATCACAGCGGGTATCGCAATTTATCCGTCACATTCAGGAAATACTGGTGATCTTTTACGCGCGGCTGATACAGCTTTGTATCACGCCAAGAAATACAACCGCGGTTCATATAGCATAGCAAAAGGCGTCACTGGGCCGTTACTTCCAACGATCCATCCAGTGCCAAAAAAGAAATGAGCCGCGCATTAAAGCCGCCGCATATCCGCGGCAATTTTTCTTCCAACCAGGATAACTATACAGGGTTATTTTGATACATATCTGAACCCGGGAGACCCCATGCCCCAAAAAGTTAAACTCATCTTAAATCCCATGGCAGATATGGGACGTGCCTGGAAAACCGCAAATGACCTGCGCCCGATCGCGCAGGAATTCAAAGGGGAACTAACCTGGAGCGGAACTGTCTACCCGACGCATGCAATCGAACTCGCCAAACAAGCCGCAGAAGAAGGATATGATCTTGTCGTTGCCATGGGCGGAGACGGTACCGCCCACGAGGTAATGAACGGCCTTATGCAAGTTCCGGAAAACAAACGCCCCAGCCTCGGCATTGTTCCCATCGGTTCGGGCAACGATTTTGCATACTCGCTGGGTATCAAACAAAGACCCGCCCATGCGCTCGCTCACGCACTCAAAGCCGAAAATATCAAAATGATAGATATTGGCTTGATGACAGACGAACACGGCCGCAGGGAATATTTTGACAATACACTTGGCATTGGCTTCGACGCGATCGTTACCATTCGATCGCATAAACTGCCGATTGTCAAAGGTTTTCTGATGTACCTCACGGCGGTTATTCAAACCATCTTCTTGAATCACAACCCTGCCAAAATGCAGATCGCAACAGAATCCGAAACGTGGGAGGAAAATGTGATCATGCTCACCTTGTGCAACGGTCCGCGTGAAGGCGGCGGTTTTATGCTCTCGCCTGAATCAAAAAATGATGATGGCACAATGGAATATCTGACCGTCAACAAAGTATCACGCGCCATGATGTTCCGCCTTGTGCCTGAGTTTATGAAGGGCACACACATGCGCTTCAAACAGATCCGCATGGGTGAATTCAAAACCTTCACGATCACTTCAGATATTCCGCTTTACATCCATGCGGATGGCGAAATATTCACCAGCTTTGGAAGCAATCTTCGCAAGGCAAGTTTTGAAATTTTACCAAAGGCATTGAAAGTCGTGCGCGGTTAATCGCCCGCTGCATTCCACTTTCTACTTTACAGAGTAGCGCATAAATAACTAAACTAAAACAGTGATACTTGCTCGTAAAATTATTCAAAAGGTTTAGTAAATTATCCGGCCAGCGCTAGAATATAGAAAGCGGAAAGTAGTAATGCCTGATCTCTATCAGACCCTCCTCAAATACGATATAGGATTTCTCCGCATCATCGCAGGATCATGGGGGCTTGAATTGGATTCAAGCGCTGCGGACTCCGCCGCTAAAGAACTCTGCGCTTCGCTCCTGGACCTTGAAGCTGTTCGCGAAACAATGGACATTCTCCCCGCCGGTGCTCGCTCCGCGCTAAATTCGCTGCTCGAATCAAATGGCAAAATGGAATGGGTTTCCTTCGCGCGCAAATTCGGCGGGATCCGTGAAATGGGCGAAGCCAAACGCGACCGTGAACGTCCGCATCTCAAACCTGCTTCACTTGCAGAGAATCTTTATTATCGCGGCTTGCTTGCCAAAGCCTTCTTCGATACCAACAAAGGCGCACAGGAATTCGCGTACATCCCGCATGACCTCTTTGAGTTGATTAAACTTGAAACGAACCGGGAAGCACACAGCGCCAAAGCTGAGCCGCTCGGCCGTCCTGCCACCCCGCTTGAAAAAGCATTTGAAATTCCAGCAACTGATCATATTCTTGATGATGCAACAACTTATCTAGCCGCACTGCGTGTGGGCAAGCCAAATTGGCAGCCTGACCCGCAACTTACAACTCTTTTAACAAC
>JANODZ010000024.1:0-3126 GCA_031412935.1 Anaerolineales bacterium | reverse complement strand
GATGGGCTTTCTTGCTGATTTGTTAGATAATAAGTAAAACCGTAGACATGTAAATAGGTAGACAAGTTCGTGAGACAACCCGTTTACGTGTTTACTTGTTTACGTGTTTACTTGTTTACTTGTTTACTTGTTTACTTGTATACTTGCCCCATGCCCTCCACTCTTCCCGTCCTCCGCTCGCGCCGTGAACGGCGACTCTCAAAGCAACGCACATCTTCTAATCGTACGCGCGGAGCATTGCTCAGTGTGGGCATGTTACTTTCGCTTTTGCTTGCGGCGTTGATCATCTTCGGCGCGTTTGCGTATGCCGATATCACACGCGACCTCCCCTCGGTTGAAATTCTGCCGCGTTTATTAAATCCGCCGGATGGTCTTTTGCTTGAACCCACGCGCATCTATGACCGCACAGGGTTGCAATTACTTTATATTTTTTCCCCCGTCAACGCAGCGCGACCGCGCCGTTATATTCCGGTCAATGAACAAAATCCGCAGCACATCCCTGTTAATTTAATTAACTCTGTCATTGCTGTGCAAGACCCGCATTTCTGGTCGCATGCGGGATACGCCATTCAAGAGTACGATAACCCAAATAAACATCCAACCATCGCGCAAAAACTGGCGGCTGAATTAATTCTTTATAACGAATCCCCGTCCACGCGCCGTGCCATCCGCGAGCGCATTCTCGCGGCGCAGATCACCGCGCAATTCGGGCGCACCCAGATCATGGAGTGGTATCTCAACAGCGCTCACTTTGGAAATTATGCTTTTGGCGTTGAAGCCGCGTCACAGCTTTATTTCGGAAAATCTGCCGATCAGCTCACGCTGGCTGAGTCTGCGATCCTTGCGGCCACGAGTGAGACTCCTGCGCTCAATCCGCTGGATGCTGCGCAAGTGGCATTGCAGCGCGGGCGTGAAGTTATTTATATTTTGAATGGACTTGGCATTGTAAGTAATGAAGCGACAAGCCTTGCATTGGATGAGACTCCGACGGTTGAATCCGCGCCGCTCTCTGCGCCCGGGCCTGCTCCTGCTTTCGTCAACCTGGTCTTGTCCCAATTAGACTCACAAATCCCGCGTGACCGAATCGAACGCGGCGGATTAAACATCCTCACCACGCTGGATTATGACTTGCAAAAGCAAGCCGCCTGTGTGACAGAAGTCTACGCGGCTCGTATGGCTGGATTAATCGAACCAGAAAAAGAATGTTCCTCTGCAAAATTATTACCCTCGTTACCTCCCGCGATCACACTCGTCGACTCATCTGCCAGCGCATTGATCCTTGACCCGAATAATGGACAAGTGCTGGCGCTGGTTGGGGAAACTGTTCAAGGCCTGGAAACCCCGCTCGTGACCACACACAACCCTGGCTCCAGCCTGGATGCGTTTGTCTATTTAACAGGATTCACCCGCGGCTTGAGTCCGGCTTCTTTAACGTGGGATATTCCCCCAAGCGGGGACTTCGCCAGCGAGGGAGACATCCGGAATTTTGACGGCATTTTTCACGGGCCTGTGCGTTTAAGAATTGCACTGGCGAATGATTATCAAGCGCCTGTGGAAACCTTGAAGGCGCAAATGGGAATTGAGAATGTGGCGGGCATCGCTTCGTCGTTTGGAATTAATATGAATGAGCAGGTTTCCATGTTGAAACTCGCGGGCGCGCATGGAGTCTTTGGAAAGCAGGGTATTTATTTTGGACAAAATATTGATGATGAATTTTTGCCCGTCACGGTTTTGCGGGTGGAAGGTGTTGACGCTTCTCGTTCGATGCTGTTGGATTGGACTCTGCCGCAAGCGAAACCTGTGTTGACTCCCGCGCTCGCATATATTATGACACATGTCTTAAGCGATGAAACCGCACGCTGGCTTTCACTGGGCAGGTCGAACGCGCTGGAGATCGGCAGACCTGCAGGTGTGAAGGTGGGACAAACAGCAGATGGACTCGATGCGTGGGTTGTTGGGTATACGCCCTCGGCTGTGGTCGCCACGTGGACAGGTGTGCATGGTCGCGATGCGGGCGAAAGCGTGACGCCGCGATTCCCGGCCGTGTTGTGGAACGCGTTGATGCAGGTTGCATCCGCCAGCAGGCCCGCTGATAGTTGGACTGCGCCGCAAGGAGTATCAACAATCACAGTATGCGATCCATCGGGGATGTTACCGACCAAAGAATGTCCGAGTTTGGTAAGCGAAGTTTTCTTGAATGGCAGTGAACCGATTCAGGCGGATAATTTATATCGTGAGTTTGATGTCAACCGTGAAACAGGTTTACTGGCCACCGTGTTTACACCTCCTGAATTAATTGAAACACACGTTTACCTTCTCGTCCCTGAAAATGCGCGCGATTGGGCATTGAGCGCGGGGCTTGATATTCCACCCACATCCTATGACGCCATTCAAGCGCCGCCTGTGAACCTGACAGTGAACATCACTCTGCCCAAATTGTTCGCGGATGTAAGCGATGTTGTAAAAATAATCGGCACTGCCTCAGGGGATGATTTTGCTTATTACCGTGTGCAAATCGGCAAGGGATTGAATCCACAGGAATGGATCCAGTTGGGAGGCGATGTCACCACTCCCGTCGAAAGCGGCGTATTGGCTGAATGGGATACGAAAGGATTAAGTGGGTTGTATGCCGTGCAGTTATTAGTGGTCAGGTCAGATCAAAGAGTGAATACGGCTGTGATTCAGGTGACGATCGAGTAGTGGAGCAAGTGTTGAGTTGTCGGTAATTGAAGAAAAAAGAAAAAAGAAAGAGGACTGATGTAAAAAGATAGAGGCCGCTGAGATTTTTTCTCAACGGCCTCTATCTTTAGGTATAGGAAAATCTAACCGCGGGATGACTTGCGATTAAACCATTTCTCCATCTGTTTTGAGGCTTGATCCCGCCCACCAAGGCCGAAGGCCAGGGCAACTGCCACGCCGATGGTGGCAAAAATGATCTGGATCACACTTCCAGCCAGGGTCACGCCAGCCTGGCTTAGTGCAATTCCCGCCACAAAGATCAAGATTGCCCAGCGGGTGATATTGGCCAGGAATGCCGCATCGCCGCCGCCGGTGGAAAGGATGACATCCGAGGCGATATTGGAAAAGTATATGCCCGCAAAGAAGATTGCCACACCTAAAAGCACC
>JANODZ010000023.1:0-6915 GCA_031412935.1 Anaerolineales bacterium | reverse complement strand
CACGCCGAGGACAAGCGGTGTCCCATAAATAATCGAGACCCTCGCGTTGATGATGGTCATAGGGGTTTTTCAGTTTTGCCAATGCAGGATTCGGCACATCCAACAAATGGGTCTGACCTTGTTGAAATGCCTGGGATAACTTCCAATAATAGTCACGTCCGGACGGCCATTTCTCGATTCTGCCGATGGTGATGATCCAAATATACAGCCAAAGCACAATACATCCTGAAAGGATAAGCAGGATGTTATTTATTTTTTTCACAGGTCGGGTTTGCATCCCGCCAATATCTTTACCGTTTATATTTGTCAGGCTGAAAGCCTGGCCTGCGCGGGATGATAATATAGGTGTAATCCAATAAAGGAAGCCAAATAAAATAACCGCCAACCCAATGCCCGCCAACTGGATGCGGCGAGGTCCCCAGCCCGGGTCGTTATCCAGCCCCAATTGAAAAGCAAAAAGGGAAAGGAGGATGATTCCCACACCGCCTGCAATAATGATCAGGCGGATAAAGGTCTTACGATTCAAATCAAGCTCCCAAATCCGTCCAGCGGAGTTCTTTGCCGAGAGGCATATCTAATAAGGCTTTTGTGCCGATGACGTTTTGAATTTGGTCTGGTTTAATCGCACCAGGCGTGGCTGGACGAAGGACAGCGATCATGTCTCGAGTGAAAGTTTCATCTGCTTTGATGTCGCGTGAGGCGCGCAGACAGCGACGCTGTACAACCTGCGTATCCTGTTCATTTTCCGCAATAAATTTATCGGAACTGCCCAACGATCGCTCAAGCAAACGAGTCTCTTCAACCATCTTCGCCCAATTCTCAGGGTTCATCGCGAACTTATGGTCGGGACCTTCGCGGTCATTGCTGTCTGTAAAATGACGCTCGATCACGCGCGCGCCTAAAGTCACCGCGCCGAGGACAGGCGCAACAGAATGTGTATGGTCTGATAGACCGAGGATCACATCGGGAAATATGGCGGCATAGGTTTTTAATACATTCAAATGGAGATGATCGTAATTTTTCGGGCTGGCAGTGTAGTTTGTATTACACTGCATCAAAACCAGCTGTTTGTTAATTTTCAAAATGGCATGCACTGCTTTTTGCACTTCGCCAATTGTAGATGCGCCTGTGGCGACGAAGAACGGCTTGCCTTTGCCTGCCATTCTTTCCAGCGCTTCGATCCAGTCAATTTCGCCTGAGCCTGCTTTATATACTTCAACATATTGGTCAAGGAAATCAATGGCTTCGAAATCATAAGGCGAGGAAAAATAGTCAATGCCCACTTGGTTACATTCCTCAACCAGGGTCATAGACCAGTCAAATGGTATGGACGCGCCTTTATAAACTTCAAATACAGATTTTTTCCAACTGGCTTGATGTGAAACCTGCCCGCCGCTCATGGCTTTGAATCCATAATCTGAAACGATTTTCGGCGCGTCAAAATTCTGAAACTTGGCCGCATCCGCGCCTGCTTCCTTGGCGAGACGGATCAATTTCCTGGCGCGCTCCATATCTCCATCATGGTTAGCGGCAATATCGGCAATAAAATAGACAGGGTGATGTAGCCCGATCGTATGTTTTCCAAATTTAATTTCCATTGTTTTCTCTTTATATATTTATTAACTGACATTGGATAACTTGCAGGCCACGCATGAATACTATTTGCAATAAGTGGTTGCAGTGCATAACTCATTAAGCTGCTCGGGGGTAATTCTATAAATAAGGTAAGCATAAGCAATGGTTTCTACAGGTTCAAAATTCTCTCGGAGCCACGCAAATCTTTCAGGGTCCTGTGATACTCCAACCAAATCATTGATCCGAACAATATAAACGCCTGGGCGCGGCTTGTCGGAATCATTAAAAATATCATTCTTTGGCTTAACAAGAATACCAGGGTTATCCAGTAAATATTGCAAGTATTCATTTTTTGCCTGACCCCAATCAAGATTTGAGTCCGCCAGATATTTATAGGAGTTTATTCTATTACCTATGAGCTCATTCATGTAGCTAATATGATAAGGATAATAGGAAATTACAGAAATAAAAAGATATATCAACAGTGCAAAGCTTGAAGATTTTTGAAGTAGCGAAAAATCCTTCCAGCGAATAAACAGAAAGCCTGAAAAAATATAAAGCAAAGGAAATACTGGTAGATAATAACGAATACCTATCTGGGTATTAAAGAAAAAATTAAAGTAAATCGCAAAAAACAGTACTGGAATTAAGAAGAAAATACCATTCCTGCGAAGATGCCCACTATTATCTTTTCGTATAAAATAGGCAACCAATGCAACAAGATATATGATTTGGGTAGAAATTGGGACTTTTAACAATGATGCAATAAAATAATATCCGGGAAAACCTTCAAACTTACTTACCCGCCCAAGTAGATATATATTTCCAGACAAATCGCCGGTTTGTTCAGTGTACCTCATGTTATCGAGTCCACTCAAATATGAGTAGGGCGTTGGAATCGGAAGATTATGAAATACAGAAAAATCTGATTGGATACGCAAAAATATGTCGGAACCGAAGCGATAATCGCCAAATCGCGTGAAAGCGTGGTCAAACACAAAACCCAGATTAATTAAAACAATGGAAATTCCAAGTGCAAAAATGATATATCGTACATATTTTAGAATTAATGGAGCAATATTTTTTCTTGAACGCAAAGTCCTGCTCCACTCAGGGGTATCATAGAGAAAGATGGTTATTAAAAATAAAGGGTACAAAACAACTGCAGTATATTTTGCAAGTTGGGCAACTCCCAGCGCAAAAAGACAGAGCAACCCATTGCCCACGTTTCGTTCATTTGCAAATTTCCACAAAGTAAAGAAGGCAAAGCAAATCGTAAGGGTTAAATATAAATCCGTCGTTACCAATTGAGAGTGTGCAATAATATTTGGATCTAAAACATAAAGAAGTAGCGAACACAACGCCGGAATAAATCCGTACAACGATCTCGACCAATTAAAAACAAGAAGCGCAAGGAGACAAGAGAAGAAAATCGTAACCGATCGGGCGACAGATAATTTATTTAAATAATATTTCAATTGTTCGTTTTTTAAAAACGAAGCCAATTTTTTAGGGAGAACATTTAACGCTGTGACGGGCATTTTACTGTCATCAAAACGAGTAGCATCTCCCGAAAGGATGTTCTCACCATAAATAATGTGTTTATCTTCATCATTTGTAAGCGAAAAATTCCGTAAAACACTTGTTAAATTAAATAATGCAAAAGTTATGATTATAAAAATTGCAACCGCTGTTTGTGAATTCTTATGAAATTCAAAAAAAGCCTTGAATACCTGATGCTTTTTCATAAACTACTCCCAAATTTATTAGATATACTGAAAACAGTCATAAATTGCGGTTTTTACCAATTGGATTCGGCGGGCTAAAACCCTGCCTCAGTTCGTGGAAGCCATACGGGCTAGTCGGCTTTAGCCGACTTTTACGTTCTGAGCAAGGGATTTATCCTGATGCGCTGATGCGCGGCCAGCCCAGTAAAGCCAAATTTGTGCCGGTGCCAAGTATAACTACGAGCTTTCTGTAGATAAAGGTGGGCAGGACCTGTGGATAACCAGGGTAAACCTGTGGATAAGGTGCTTAATCCAAATTCGTAATTAAATTATTTTTGTTGATAACTACGGATTTTCTGTGGATAACCCTGCTGAAATTGTGTATAAAACTCGTCCAAGCCTGTGGAGAACTCGGGGAGAGACTCGCCTAAATCTGTGGATACCTTGTTGATAGAAAGGCATAAATTGTTGGAACGGCGTGCATTCAGACTGGAAGTGTTTATGGATTTGGGTGATATTCCTCCCTCGCGTAAATTAAATTTTCGGGCAAGCTCTACACCAAACTGGTACTTGCTCATGGCTTGAGGTCCAACCAGATGATACAAACCGCTCAATTTTTTTTGAAGCATTTTGACAAGTGTGCGGGCTGTGTCATTTACTAGCATCGGGCAAAACTTCACATCTGTAAAGCCGCTCATGCTTTTATTATTGGTAAGATTATAAAAGAAAAATTCGGCGAGGCTTCTCCGGCCTGACAAACTCCAGCCATAAAAATTGACGCGCGCTACAATGGCGTTCGGGTTTTCAGCAAGCACTGCACGCTCACTATCCAATTTTGTTTGAGCATAGACTCCCAAAGGATTCGGCTCATCTTCTTCTTTATAAAAAGAGTTTGCCGTACCGTCGAAAACACCGTCCGTTGAAATATGAACAAAGGAAATATCGCGTGCTTTGCAAGCCTTTGCCATGAGCGCGGGCAGGTCGGTGTTGAGACGGCGGGCAAGCTGCGGGTTGTCTTCGCAAGTGTCCAGGTCCGCAAGCCCCGCGCAGTTGATCACCCAGTCGGGGCGCACAGATTCGATGATGGACTCCATTGCTCCAGATTCAAGAATATCCATATTTAATACTTTATAAGGCGCATTGACTAATTTGCCGCGGTCGAGGCCGACAATATCATGCTCGGTCATCGTCTCTTGTGCAAGATTGATGCCAAGTAAACCACTAACACCTGTAATGAGTAATTTCATAAGTATGCTCCCGGGAGACAGCTCTACCCTTCCAAATTCCCTTGTAAGAACAATTCTTCAAACGGGGCGATATATTTTTTAATGCCTTCAATATCGAGCCATTCTGAATTGTTGTCGCTGGAATAATAATAACCTTCTTTTAAAGCCTTGCCTTTGTCTTTCCACGAATACCCAAACCAGGTGGCTTCGGCTGGCTGGACAACAAACATTGTACCAAGTTCAATAGTATGACGCGCTTCATCTTCAGAGATAAGCATCTCGTGTAATTTCTCGCCAGGCCGAATGCCGATGATATTAATTTCTGCATTCGGCGCTATGGCTTTGGCAAGGTCAACAACTTTTGTGCTGGGAATCTTGGGAATAAAAACTTCGCCGCCTTCCATCTGCTCGATGCAGGTAATAACAAACCGCACACCCTGATCGAGCGAAAGCCAGAAGCGGGTCATGCGATCATCGGTAACGGTGATCTTGCCGCCCGCACGCTGCTTGAGGAATAAAGGAACGATTGAACCGCGCGAACCGACGACGTTCCCGTATCTCACGCACGAAAATCTGGTTGCGGATCCCCCGGCATATGCGTTGCTTTGAATGGTTAACTTCTCTGCGGCAAGTTTTGTAGCCCCATATAGATTCGCCGGGCTGACAGCCTTGTCGGTGCTGACCATCAACACCTTTTTCACACCCGCATCCAGCGCGGCTTCAACAACATTGGCTGTGCCCATGATGTTGGTCTTGATCGCTTCCATCGGATTGTATTCGCAGGCTGGGACCTGCTTCAACGCCGCGGCATGGACAACGATATCCACAGCATGCATCGCGCGCAGGAGGCGCTCACGGTCACGAATGTCACCGATGAAGTAACGCAGATTTTCATGGTTATATCCACCCACTTGCATTTCATGCTGCTTCAATTCATCACGACTAAAGACAATCACTTTCTTCGGCTGTTTTTCTTCGAGCAAAATCCTGATAAATTTCTTGCCGAACGATCCCGTTCCGCCAGTGACCAATACAACTTGATCTTTCCATTTCATAATAAGTTCTCCTATTTTATAGCTTCAAACATGCCAGAGTCTTTCGTGATAGAGATTTTTCCTTCTTTTTCAAGAGTTGCCTTTAAATCTTTTTTCAATCGGCCAAGCTTATCTTCTGATAAATCCAGCGCCCCAATTGAGGAACGGATATAAGCAATCAACAGCTCAATCTCGGTCACCTGCAAGTTGTCAACATATTGTGATTTCTGCACTTGCGAAAACACGGCATTTAATTGTTCAAATCCATTTTCAAGTGTGAACGGATTGGAAAACATGCCTGGGCGCTCATTGATGTTTACACGATTCAAGAATCGATACAATTCCTGCATGTGAGTTTTCCCAACTGTTGTTGCAATTAGGTGACCGTCATCTTTCAACACACGCTTGATCTCAGTCAAAGCCCTTTCACGGTCAGGGACATGATACAGCATATGGTTGGCAATGACCACATCAAATGTTTTATCAGCATATGAAATCGACTGCGCATCCATTTGTTCAAATTTGAAATTACGCCCAAGCGGAACCAGATTCCGCCAAGCCGCATCCAGCATCCCATCGGAGAGGTCTGTAAGCGTATTCACCCACCCGGATGGGATTCGGCTTGAGCATTCCTTCCACATCTCTGCAGAACCACAGCCCAATTCCAGAATTTTGGATTCGGCAGACAATTTGACAAGTGTATCAAAAATCCAATTAAACCACCCTTGTGGGTTTGTGCTGAAACGCTGATGAATTGCAATTCGCGCATCCAGTTTGCCCGCATCTTTGTATTGATCTTGTAAAAGATATTTTTGATCTGTAAATCTCAAATTCATTATTTACTCTTGCAATATAAGGTGGAGATCAAGCCTTGAATTTCAGAAGATACGGGAATCGTAAATGCAGTTAACCTATTACACGCCTGTAAGCGTAAAAGTCTGTCAGCGTTGATCTTAGGCGCAGTTTGCTTCAGGCGGATTTCATTGCCTGTCACTGCGTATGCGTATAAAAAGGGAAGCCATTCAGATTGATCCTGGGGATGCAGTCCCAAGTGAATAGCTTTTTCACCAAGCGCAGCAGCTTCAACCCAGTTTTCCATTTGTAAAGCCAATTCGGCTTTTTCGAAATAGTAACACCACTTGTGCTCAGGTTCTGAATTAAAGGCAAATTCCTGAGGAACCATCGACTCTTCGCCAGTAATTATATTTTCAATATTGGACAAAGGAGCAGCAAGCATCACATTGCCAGGATCAAGTGAGGAGATGAGAGGATGGTCACCATCAATCACGTGAACACACGATGAAACTGTAGGTTGGCTCAGCACGAGGATATTCCCAAAATCGAAACTGGATG
>JANODZ010000022.1:0-4380 GCA_031412935.1 Anaerolineales bacterium | reverse complement strand
TTGCCGGTTTTACATGCAGACCCGGAAGAGCAGGCAAAACCCGCGGAATCAAGCATTTGCAAAAGTAAATTTCCGTCCACATCTTTGAACACAAATGATGCGTGATTAGGCAGGCGGTTTTGCGGGTGACCTGTTAATTTTGAGTCTGAAATTTCCTCGAGCACACGCCCGATGATCCGGTCACGTAAGGGTTGTACTTGTGTGGTGCGGATACCACGTTCCTGTTCGGTGAGACGCAACGCCTCGGCAAAGCCGACGATATAGGGCACATTCTGAGTCCCGGCGCGCAGCCCGTATTCCTGCCCGCCGCCCGTCAGGTGTGGAAGAAGATTCGTTCCTTTGCGGATATATAAAGCGCCCACTCCCTTCGGCCCATAGAATTTATGTCCGCCGAGAGACATCAAATCCACGCCCAACATTTCGATGTTGACATCCAGATACGCCGCAGCCTGGACTGCGTCGGTGTGGAAAATAATGTTATTTTCTTTTGCGATGGCGGCCAGCTTCGAAATGGGATTGATCGTTCCAATTTCATTATTTGCATACATTACGGATGCCAAAGCAGTGTCCGTGCAAACAGCCTTGCTTAAAGAAGCGGGCGAAACCGCGCCAAATTTATCCAGGTCCAGCCATTCGAGCTTGAAGCCATATTCCTTTGCCAATTGTTCAGCGGTTTTGCTGACTGCGTGATGTTCATTTTTAGCGGCGAGAATCCATCCTTCACCCGAGGCTTTTCGTCGCGCAAACGCCGCGCCGCGCAGCGCAAGGTTATCTGATTCAGAGCCGCACGAGGTAAAAATAATTTCATCTGCGCGGCAGTGGAGCACAGCCGCAACTTTCTCACGCGCTTCGTCCACGGCGGCTTCGGCTTTTTGTCCAAATCGATGGACGGACGAGGGATTCCCATACGACTCGCGGAAAAAGGGCAGCATCAAATCAAGGACACGCTGATCCACAGGGGTGGTGGCGGCATGGTCTAGGTAAATCATAGGTGGGATTATAGCAAACAATTTTACTTGAATGATAAAATATGGAAATGAAGAGGAATTGGAAAGTCATTGGAAGCATTTTATTAGGGATCGTATTTGCAGGCAGCACCTTAATTACGCGGTCATTAAATGCCGAAAACAACATAGACTGGGGATTAAAAAATTATATACTGCTGGCCGCGGGAATTCTTCTTGTGATGACACCCATAATTTACCGCGCAGATAACAGGATCGGACGCCTGCTGAATACAAATATCGGGCGCATCTATCTATCCTCTGCCGCCCTGGGTGGTTTTATCATTCTCATTTACATCTGGATCATCAGCCTCGGCACATGGACAAGCTGGCCGGCAACAACAAATTATTATGATCTGCTGGCAAATGCCTTCAGCCGCGGACAACTTCATCTCGAAGAAAAACCCGACCCCGCACTCGTTGCGCTAGACGATCCTTACAAGCCCGACAATCGTGAAGGCATCCCGGCTCTTTGGGACTTAACTCTTTATAAAGGTGAATATTATCTTTACTGGGGACCCGTACCTGCTTTATTACTTGCAATCATCAAACCATTTTACTCAAATCCTGTGCCTGACAACATCCTGACATTTATCTTTTTGGCCGGGCTTCTACTTTTCCAGATCCTGCTCATTCTGGAGATCTGGAAAAATTATTTTCAGCGTTCCCCCGCCTGGGTCATATTATTAAGCATTTCATTTACCGGCTTAATAAACCCAATCCTTTACATGCTCCTCGAGCCGCGCATTTATGAAGCCGCTGTCGCAAGCGGACAATTCTTTTTCATCGGCGGATTATACTGGCTGGTCGCCGCATTTAATAAACCAACCTTAACAAATCTTGCGCTGGCCGGGAGCTTCTTTGCATTTGCGGTGGGCTCGCGCACCACCATGTTAATCCCGATTGCATTTCTTGCATTCATCGTTGTTATTTGGGCTGTAAAATCATTCCCAGCCAAAGCCGTCAAACTTACCCTCGCATTTACAATACCGCTTGTTCTTTGCGCGTTCAGCTATGGGATGTACAACTATAAGCGCTTCGGCTCAGTTGCTGAATTCGGTTTGAGCTATCAACTCACCCAGACTAATATCTATGAAACATTAAATGAATCATTCTCCCCCGCCTATGCGCCGCCCAACTTGTATAAATTATTCTTCAACCCATTGGAAAGGTTGAAAACTTTCCCTTATGTTAAAGCAACCCCGTGGATCGGTCCGGGCTGGTTCAAAAGCTACGACCCCGGAATATATGATTACTTTTCAGAAAATGTAACGGGAATATTAATTGGCAGTCCCTTCTTAATTTTCGGTTTCCTTGCGGCATTCTGCAGGCAAAAAAATATTCGCTGGATTACCGCATCACTGACAGGCTCGACCCTGTTGATCTTTTTTACTTTACTGATGTTTTTCTACCTTACCATGCGCTACCTGCTGGACCTGCTGCCCGCTCTCTCCCTTCTGGCCTGCATCGGTTTCTGGCAGGGATTCGACCTATTTAAACCAAAACGTATACCTGGAATTTTATTCGCAATCACAGGCGCCGCGCTGTGGGCATATACCGTTATGATTAGTTTTGTTATATGTTATTCAAGTAACCTGCATCGGATCAGAATATTCAACCCTGAATTAATCCAGAATATAACCTGGACCTTCAAGCATATTATTAAGTGACCGAACGCAATATCGGCATGTCGTTGCGGGGACGCTCTTGCTCTTCCCTGGCACCGCCCGCCAGGGAGTGTCGCTGACGCTCAGGGCGACAATCTGTAAGACATGCTATATTAACCTGAATAACGTCATTAATAATATTGAAACTCCGAAACAAAATCTCGGTTTATTTTACTAAAAGTTAATGTTGACAATAGCCTCAAAAAAGTTTACAATAGGCTAAGTAAATGTTGACAATAATTACAAAGGATTTTTAAATGCCACCAAGACAAACTGATGAAATTCGTGATTTTATTGTTGCCAATATTGAAGAACACCCGGGAAATATTAGTATTTTAACGGCAGAAAAATTTTCTATTTCCCGCCAGGCAGTTCTTAGGCATATAAACAAATTAATTAAAGATGGATCTTTAACTGTTAAGGGGAATACACGCGACAGAAAATATTCACTGAAGCCAATTATTAATTCAAATTTTCACTTATCTTTAAATGGATTGGAAGAAGATATCGTTTGGCGTGAAAAAATCTTACCTTTATTAAGTGATGTGCCAGCCAATATTAATAAAATTTGCTATTATGGCTTTACAGAAATGCTTAATAACGCCATCGATCATTCCAATGGCAAAACTGTAAGCATCAATATTAAACGTACTTTAAAGGAAGTAGAAATTTCGATCCTTGACAATGGGATAGGCATTTTCAACAAAATACAAAAAGAACTTGGCTTAAACGATATACTTCACACCATCCTTGAATTATCCAAAGGAAAACTCACAACAGACCCTAAGAGACATTCTGGCGAGGGAATATTCTTTTCTTCCAGGATTTTCGACGAATTTTCAATCATCTCAGGAAAGTTGTATTTTTCTCATTCTAGTAATCCAAAAAATATCGAGGGCAGCGACTGGCTTCTTGAAAATAAAGCTGAAACTGTGAAAGGCACTGCGATTAATATGAAAATTAAACTGGACTCAACGCGAACCACTAAAGATGTTTTTGACTACTACTCAGGAAATGATGATTTTGGATTTACAAAAACTCATATTCCTGTATTTCTAGCTCAATATGGAGAAGACAACTTAATCTCTCGCTCACAAGCCAAACGATTATTAACACGTTTTGATAGGTTCAAAGAAATCGTTTTGGATTTTCAGGATGTAGAGACCATTGGGCAGGCTTTCACCGATGAAATCTTCAGGGTATTTCATAACGAATATCCCAATATTAATTTATATCCTATTAACGCAAATGAACAGGTTTTGAATATGATAAAACGTATTCAAAACGCCATCTAGTACAAAAATAAATTTGCAATCTCAATCAGGAGAATTAACAATGTCGCAAAAAATTAAATTCGGCACAGATGGCTGGCGCGGAGTCATCGCCGAGGACTATACCTTCGATAACGTGCGCCGCTGCGCGCAGGGATTCGCCGCTTACATGCTCGCACAAGGCCGCCAGGGACAGTTTGTGGTGGTGGGGTATGATATGCGCTTTAGCAGTGAACATTTTGCGGCGGCCGCCGCGGAAGTATTGGCTGGTAATGGCTTGAAAGTTTATTTAACCCGCGAGGCCACCCCTACGCCGGTCATCGCCTATGCCGTTGTGGATAAAAAAGCAGCCGGCGCAATTAACATCACCGCCTCGCACAACCCCCCGACTGACAATGGATTCAAAGTCCGTAATGATACTGGCGGCGCGATCGACCC
>JANODZ010000021.1:0-4034 GCA_031412935.1 Anaerolineales bacterium | reverse complement strand
ACCCCGAACAAGCCACCGTGGGATTTGAAATGCTGGTACCGGTCCTCATGGAAGAAGCGGAAAAACTGGGGCTTATTCTCCCCCAACATGAAACCATCCTCGGGCAATTAGCCGAACAACGCAGGATAAAACTGGGACTGCTTAATGGAAAAAAAATCAACCGCCACCTATCCGCCGCTTTATCCGCCGAAATGGCGGGTCCTGACTTTTCTAATATTCTCGATGCGACTGATCTTCTGGAAGAAAATGGGTCGGTCGCAAACAGCCCATCCGCAACCGCGTATTTTGTCGCTCACTCTAAAAACGGGACCGCGGCTGGGATTGCATACCTAAAGCAGTGGATGTCGCCCAGCGGAGGCATGCCAAATGTAGCTCCCTTTGATGTTTTTGAGCCTGCCTGGGTGATAAGGAACATTAAATTAATAGGCGAACTGGATGACCAAACGCTGAAGCTTTGCGAACCGCATCTCACTTTTCTCCAAAATAATTGGCAGCCCGCCTCGGGCATCGGTTGGTCCATCAACCAAACAGCCGATGGCGATGATACTGGAGTGGTGTACGAGGTCTTGTCCGCTTTTGATTATCATGTTGACCTGGAAGCCGTGCTTTCTTATGAAGAAAAAGATCATTTCCGCTGTTTTGCACTGGAAGGCAACCCATCGGTCAGCGCCAACATCCATATTCTAGGCGCGCTGGGACAAGCGGGCTACGATTCCAAACACCCGGCCGTGATTAAGATACTTAATTTTTTAAGAAAATCCCAGGTTTCTGAACAGTATTGGAAAGACAAGTGGCACATGTCTCCTTATTACGCAACGAGTCATGCAATTATCAATTGCTTGAAAATGGACCGCGAACTGTGTCAAAGCGCAATCCGATGGATGGTTGAGACCCAAAACGCGGACGGCTCGTGGGGGTTTTGCGGTCCCTCCAGCGCCGAGGAGACCGCCTATTGTTTACAGGCATTAAAGTTCTGGGAGCGCGCTGAAAAAAACGGTTCGCATATTGCAATAGAAGCCGGGCGCAAATGGTTATATGATCATATCGCTGAGCCTTATCCCCCGCTGTGGATCGGGAAGGCGCTTTATTGCCCTCAGAACGTGGTTCGTTCTGCCATCCTGAGCGCGCTGGCCCTGACGCAATAAAGATGGAGTAGACTTCCTACAAAAGTCTTAAAATCTCTCGCAGAGACGCAGTGTTCGCTGAGTTTGAGACCTTCTCTGCGCTCTCTGCGCCTCAGCGCTGAAAAAGATGCTCCCTTGTTTTTCACGATTGCAAGCGATCTATTCAGGTTAACCTTAATTGCCTTGCTGTAAATGTGTCATGCTGAGCGAAGCGAAGCATCTCTACCGCTGAAAACCGAGACCCTCACCTGCACTGCACGCTTCGCGGCAGCGCGGTGCAAGTGTCGCACCGCTCAGGGAGACACGCTGTAAGGTAATTTGCGTTAAGGTGAATAGTATAGGAGTAAAGATGCAGTATTTTTCGACCCTTCCCCGACTGTATAATAACTTTATTACGGTCCCAAGCATTGATTCAGAGGATGGCAGAAGAAAGAAATTATTGAATATTCTGCTTACGGGAACGCTGGGGATCTCTACCTTACTGTTATTCGTTGTAGCCGTGCTCCTTTTGGCAGCTGACAAAGCATTTACCCCCGCCCAAAAAAGCGATGGTATAACCACCATCTATTTTTTAATATTCATAATCGTTGGGGCGTTAATATTTTACGCAATCAATAGATATAGCTCTGGAATACTGGCCGGCAGCCTGTTCTTAATATTTTTATTGATCGTGATTTCGTTTAGCGATACCCCGGATCAATTAGCCGCTGGACGCAGTTTGTTCGTATTCACCATTCCGGTCGTGATGGCGAGTCTCCTGCTGCGGCCCTGGTCCAGCTTCATTTTTGCCGGTTTGGGCGCGATCGCAATTTATATTATTGCCCGGTCGGCAAACGTGGAATACAACTTGTTTATAACAGTGGGAAATTTACTTATCGCGCTGACCTCCTGGCTTGGTGCGCGCAGTCTCGAAGCAGCCCTGCGCGACCTGCGCCTGAATAACGCCAACCTCGACAAGATCGTCACCGATCGAACCCACGACCTGGCAGAGGCGCTCGGGCGCGAACGGGCGGAACTGGGGCGCAATCAGGCCATTCTTAGTTCCATTGCCGACGGCGTCGTGGTCTTCAATACCAACCAAAGCGTTCAACTTGTTAATCCGGCATTAAGTCAACTGACAGAAATTTCCATGGAAAATCTTTCCGAAACAAATTTGGATGAATTCACCCGCTCTGAAGCGTTGAATTCCGCAGACCGAAAGATACTCCTGGCGACCATTCAAAACACCGAAGAACCCGCTGAAAGCGCGCGCGTGAAGTGGGGTCAAAAGACATTATCTGTGAAAAGCTCGCAGGTGCAGGATATACTTACCCATAAAAACATCGGCAGCGTGGCGGTTTTCCGTGATGTTTCCTACGAAGCGGAAATTGATAAAATGAAACAAACCTTCGTGGCGGTTGTTTCGCATGAACTGCGCACCCCGCTCAACGCCATCATCGGGCATACGGAAATACTGCAGGAGGAAATTTACGGCAAGCTGAATGAACAGCAATTTTCAATCACGGAACGGATCATCATCAATACGCGCCGCCTGCTGGCCATGGTCAGCGACCTGCTGGATGAAGCGCAAATGAAGGCCGGTAAATTATCCATTCAAAAGCAGAATATATTTTCAACCTCCCTGCTTGATAATATGCATATCACCATGGATGGGATCGTAACCACCAAGGGCTTGTACCTGACCCACGAATTTGATCCGGGCATGCCTGAAACCCTCATCGGCGACCCCAACCGCCTGCATCAAATTATTGTAAATTTGATCAACAACTCTGTTAAATTCACCGAGCATGGCGGAATTCATGTCAGCGTCACCCGCAGCAGAAGCGATAACAGCCATTGGAAACTGGAAATTACGGACACAGGCGCGGGCATCCCTGAAAAAGACCTTCCGTATATTTTTGAAACGTTTCGACAGGTTGAAAGCTCCACCACTCGTTCGCATGGCGGTTTTGGGCTTGGTTTATCCATCGTCAAACAACTGGTAGACATCATGAAAGGCACGATCGCCGTTAAGAGCGAACCAAATAAAGGCAGTATTTTTACGATCACGCTCCCATTTATTAACTAGAAGGAAAAAAATCATGGAAAACCTGGCTTTTGTTATCGAAGACGATGAAGATCTATCGGGTATATTTTCCGAAGCCTTGAAAGCCGCGGGCTATCAGGTGGAGGCATACCGCGATGGAAAAGCAGCCCAGCAGCGGCTGAAAGAATCGAGTCCTGAAATGATCATTCTGGATATGCACCTGCCGGGCGTGGATGGCGCCGCCCTGCTTGAACAGATCCGCGCCGAGGAGCATCTCACCAAGACCATCGTCCTGATCGCAACAGCCGATGCATTACTGGGCGATTATTATAACGAGCGCGCCGATGGGGTTCTGATCAAACCCGTTTCATTTTCGCAGCTGCGCGATCTAACCGCCCGCTATAAAAGAATTTAAGGGTATCGGTTTGACACATGAAGGTGTTTTTTTACCGCACACCTGCCCTGGCGGGCGATGCAAGGGAGTCGCAAAGAACGCAAAGGAAACCCATAAAGTCTCTGCGTGACTGCGGTCGGGGATTTTGGGTTGAATAAGGCTTAACCATTTACTTCGACCCACTACCGAAATTAATATTATTTACGTTAAAATTTACTCACTCACCATTCGCAAATTTCCTGCGCCACCTGTAGGGGTGACCCGCCCAGCGGAAACAAAGCGCCCCGATAAACCTTGAAGGGTCGCCCCTACTGCGTAAGGTGAGTAATTAACCCACCTTACGCAGCAGTATTGTTCGTTTTAAGGCGTGTCGCCCTGAGCGGAGCGAAGGGAATCACGGCGCTGCGGATGGTGAGCATCTAACTCAAGTTGCTGGCTTGATGTCAAACTGCTTTTAAGCAGGGCAGCCGCTCTTGCGCCAGAATATAAT
>JANODZ010000020.1:0-2003 GCA_031412935.1 Anaerolineales bacterium | reverse complement strand
GGCCAGGCTCGGCTCGATGGTGTCGAGATCCAGCTCCAACAGCTCCGAGAACTCCGGGTCCGGCGTGTCGTCACTTCTGTACAGACCCTGCTCTTTATAGTATCGCTCGCACAAAAGGACGGTCTCTCTGGGCCGGCCCGTGCGCCGCACAAAATAGTATTGAAGAACCATCTTTTGTAGAAAAGGTGGCTTTGGCTTCCGATTAATTCCCTTTTACATTTGAGGAGAAGGCAGGTTAAGGAAATGACTGAAGATTGGCTATCTCTTAGTGCTGCGGCAAAAGTGTTGGGTGTACATCCCAGCACTGTGAGGCTTTGGTCTGATAAAGGGGTTTTACCCACGCACAAAACGCAGGGCGGGCATCGGCGTTACAAGCACAGTGAAATCTCGCTTTGGGCAGAGTCCTACAAAAGGTCACGTGCAAGCTCAATCGAACCCGAGCATATGATGCAGGAAGTTATAAAAACTGTCCGCATGCAAATTTTAGAGGGACGCTTACAAGCTGAATCATGGTATCAAAAATTAGATGAAGATGCGCGCGCGCAATACCGCTTAAGCGGACGCTCGCTGTTTCATGGGCTGATGACCTATGTGGCGACGAATGGCGCAGACGCCGCAAGTGAAGCCTACGCCATTGGTTATGAATATGCTTCGCGTGCGCATCGGTATAGTTTGAACTATGTGGATGCGGCCAGAGCTTTTTTATTCTTTAGAAATGTGCTGATCGAATCGGTGATGAAAGTGTATGGTAATGCGAATGTCCCTTCCGGACAAACAGCAGCGACTTTCGCGAAAATACACGTTTTCACAGATGAAATTTTGATCAGCCTGTTGCAAACCTATCAGTCGTTGAACAACAATCGTTAAGGAGGCTCACATGTCCCGCTCCCATTCATCTTTCCGATTTTCCACATCCAAATGGATCGAAAAACTCATCCCCCTCGCGCTGGCGCTCCTTGTATTGATTCTGCTCGCGGCGCTTGTCATTACTGGCCTGTCGCTGATGGGTGTAACCCCTTCAGCTTAACTCATCTTTGCAAAGGAAAAATCATGACATACATTCCATATCTTTCCACCATTATTACTTTTATATTTGTTGTTGCCGTCTATACCCGTTATCGTCAGCGCGGCGGCGTTCACCTTTTGCTTTGGACCATCGGCCTATTGTTTTTTGCGGTCGGCACATTGACTGAAGTCATCCTCAGCCTGACCTATAATTCCATTGTATTAAAGATCTGGTATCTCACAGGCGCGATGCTCACTGCCGCATGGCTTGGGATGGGTACGGTTCACCTGCTTGTTCGAAAAGGCAGCGCCGCGAAAGTGATCACCTGGGTCCTGGCCGCAATCTCGGTGCTCGCCTTCTTTCTTGTGATGCTGGCTCCCGTCCTCTCATCGAATTATGATATTGCCCGCCCGGCTTCTGAGCAATATAAGGAAATCTTTGCGCGCAGCGGATTGATGATCCTCTTTACTATTTTGCTCAATATCTATGGAACGATCACACTGGTCGGCGGCGCGATCTATTCCGCATTCCTGTTCTGGCGCAAGAAAGTGTTTGCAAGCCGTATGTTCGGCAACATGATCATCGCAGCTGGCGCACTGGCGCCTGCCATGGGAGGCTCCCTGCTTAAAGCCGGGTACGCCGACATGCTTTACCTGAGCGAGTTTGTTGGCGGGATCCTGATGTTCATCGGATTCGTTGTATCAACTTCTGTGAAATCTGAAATTGTAGAATAACCGAGCTGGTTATTTTTGATCTGGAACTATAAAGGCTCATATTGATATCCTTGTTTTGATTGAGAAGGGTGTGCGTCAGTTTTTTGAAAAACCTTTAAACCCGAAGGGACAACACTCGCGCCGCACAGCGAGCGTTGCAGTGCAGGTGAGCGGGGTGATAAAATAACCAAATGGGAATTCTTTATCTCGTTGCCACACCCATCGGAAACCTTGAAGACATGTCTCTGCGCGCAGTGCGTATTCTGCGCGAATCAATTCTGATC
>JANODZ010000019.1:0-4544 GCA_031412935.1 Anaerolineales bacterium | reverse complement strand
AGCCGAAGCTGCCTATGAGGGGCAGGACATGGACGCGCAGGCGCGGCAAGCCGAGCAAGCTCGAAAGATGATCAAGGGTCAATTCTCTTTGGAAGACTGGCTCGATCAAATGAAACAGATGAAGAAGATGGGTCCGCTCTCGCAAATTATGGACATGCTCCCCGGTCAAATGGGACAAGCCGCGCGCGGCATGGATTCAACCGTCGTCGAAAAATCATTCAAACAATCAGAAGCGATCATCCACTCGATGACCCTCAAAGAACGGCGCGACCCTGATCTATTAAATGCATCCCGCCGCCGCCGCATTGCCGCAGGCTGCGGCATGGAAGTGCAGGATGTCAACCGCCTGATCAAGCAATTCCGCGAAGCGCAAAAAATGATGAAGGTCTTTCAAAAAACCGGGGGCAAGGTATTGGGAAAGATGTTTGGGTAGATTATGTAGGGACACAGCAGCGCTGTGTCCTTTTTATTCCAGTTTCAAAATAAATTCTTCGATCTCCCTGCCATCTTCGGTAAATTTTTCTTCACCCGAAATCACAAATCCGCATTTTCGTAGCACGCGTTGAGAGCCAATATTATGCTTTGCAACATGCGCATACAGCGGACGTGTCTTCATATAACCCAGAAATTCTTCAAGAGCCTTTGTCGCAATACCGTTGCCCCAGTGTTCCTTGCCGATCCAATAGCCGATGTTTCTTTCGCCAGATTGCTCCCAGCTGACGATATTCCCAGCCACCTGTTCATTGAACAGGATGGTTTTCACGAGGGTAGTTTGATTCGCCAGAACTTTATTATTCCAGTGTGTCATGAAAGCATTCCGATCTCTGGATGGGAATGCCGCCATTTGAGTTGCGTCTTCGTTTAGTTGTTGTTCGTAGAAAATAGGCAGGTCAGCTTCGGTTACATCGCGCAGGCTGACGATGTTTGATTTAGGATCGGTCATTTGCAAATTATACATCCGGGGAGTGACTAATTGCGTGGGCTAACCACGAAGACACAAAGCCGCTAAGCCACCAAGAATCCTTCGAGACTCCGTGTCTTTGAGTCTTTGTGGTAAATAAAAGCCCATTCTTTTAGGCACTCCCTACATCCGTGAAACAGGCATTTCCCTCTTTTTCTCTGGTAAAATATGCCCCTGTGATTTCAGCCCGCGGACCCGTGTGTTCCTTGCACACAACTCTCTACCGCCTGTCTGGAACACCAAACCATTTAAAAGATTAAGGAGTAAGTTAAACATGGTAAGACTTCGATTACGTCGTATTGGTCTCAAAGGCCAACCCACGTACCGCATCATCGCCGCGGATAAAGAATCCCCGCGCGATGGCCGCTTTTTGGAAATTTTAGGCGTGTATAATCCACGCACCAACCCCGCCACCATTCATATCAAGGAAGATCGCGTATTCCATTGGATGAAAAATGGCGCACTGCCGACCGAGTCAGTGGCGCAGATCTTTAAGTCCACGGGCACACAACTCCGCTTTGACCGATTCAAAAAAGGCGAGACCGTGGAAGTTCTCGCAGCCGAAGCCGCTGACGCCGAAGCCAAGCGCGCCGCCCCCAAACGAACAACAACAAATTAATAATTTAGTTCTTTAAAACATTCACCACGGAGAACACAAAGTATACAGAGGTTTTTTGGCGCAGCCCTTGCGGGAAAAGATTTTTCTCGATGCTCTTGGTGGTTTCTGTGGTGAAATTTTTCTTTTACAATAGGAAGGAAATAATGAAAGAACTCATCGAATACATCGCCAAATCCCTCGTGGATCATCCTGAAGAAGTGCAGGTACGTGAAAGTGGAAGCGGTTCCCGTGTGCGCATTGAACTCAGTGTATTGAAGGAAGATATGGGACGCGTGATCGGTAAAAATGGTAAAGTTGCAAACTCCATACGGGCATTGCTTAAAGTGGCTGCCGAACGCAAAGGCAAGCAAGCCACCCTCGACGTAATGGAACCCTAATGCCAGCAAAAAAGCAATCATCAGGCTCGCCGGCAGGCGAGCCTGTCTATTTAGTAATAGGTTATCTGCGCCGGGCGCATGGTGTCAGCGGCGAGATCATCATGGATCTGCACACCGATTTTCCCGACCGGATCAAATCAGGCCGTAAAATTCTTATAGGTGAGAAATATTTATCCTTCACGATAGACACTGTCCGCCAGCATAATAAAGGTTTGCTCATCAGCATCCTCGGCGTAACCACTCCAGAAGAAGTTGGCAGGTACCGAAATCAATGGGTATATGTCAAAGCATCAGATGTGCCGCCGCTGCCTGAAGGTAAACATTATCAATATGAATTAATTGGGTTGAATGTTGTGGATGAGAACGGGAATCCGCTGGGCAAGCTGGTGGAAATTTTGGAAACAGGCGCGAACGACGTTTATGTGATCAGAGATGATTCAGGCAAGGAGATTCTCCTGCCGGCCATTCCCGCGGTCATTCTTAACGTGGATATGAATCAGCGTGCTATGAAAGTTCACCTGCTTGAGGGGCTGTAGACGATAGGCTACACGTTGAAGGTTTCAAGTTGCAAATCAATCCTTCAACTTTCAACCTTCAACCTTTCACTATGAATGACAAAAAATACTGGGTTGGCTTTAACTTAATCAAAGGGATCGGTGCTGTGCGTATGCAGGGACTGGTGGCATACTTCGGTGACCTTGAATCTGCCTGGGGTGCTGACTCTGCCACTTTAGCAGAAGCAGGCTTGGGCGCGAAAGTGATCGAACGGGTCGTTGCGGCTCGCCAAAATGTTAACCTCGATCAAGTCTGGGCCAGGATCGAATCACAGGGGATAAAAATCCTGACCTGGCAGGATGAAGCCTATCCATCAAGATTAAAAGAAATTGACCAACCGCCGCCGGTGATGTATATTCGCGGCGAATATCTACCCGATGATCTTTTTGCGGTTGCAATCGTTGGCACGCGCCGTGTAACGCATTACGGCCGCCAGATCACAGAAGAGATTGCGTCATTTCTTGCCGCGAATGGAATTACAGTCGTCAGCGGACTCGCGCGCGGCGTGGATGCGGTCGCGCATCAATCCGCGTTGAAAGCCGGCGGACGGACGATCGGTATTCTTGGAAGCGGCGTGGATAAAATTTATCCGCCCGAACACCAAAAGTTGGCTGAGCAAATGATGGAGCGGGGCGCGATCATCAGCGATTACGCGCCTGGCACGCCGCCGGATGCTTCCAATTTTCCGCCGCGCAATCGCATCATTTCTGGTTTATCATTGGCGGTCGTTGTCGTTGAAGCAGGCGAGACGAGCGGCGCGCTGATCACGGCTGAGTTTGCCGCGGTTCAGGGCCGCGAAATATTTGCAGTACCCGGGAGTATACTTGCGCCGCAAAGTAAAGGAACCAATAAACTGATCCAAAACGGAGCACAGCCGTTATTGAATATGAATGACTTGATGCAGGCTTTGGATTTTACACGGATCGGGGAACATAAAGCTGCGCGCAAGGTGATCGCGACAGATGAAACAGAAGCGCGATTATTAAATGTGCTTGGCGCTGAACCATTGCACGTGGATGAAATTCGCAATCAAACCGATTTGCCGATTGAGAAAGTTTCTGCTACACTCGCCCTGATGGAATTGAAAGGCAGGGTGCGCCAGGTGGGCGGTATGAATTATGTTTCTGTGCGCGAAGAGCAGGGCGAATATAAAATTTGAGGAGAAAATTTTACGAATTACAATAGACTTTATCGGTAAGAGCAAAAACAAATGTTTTATCCGCAGAGTACCTGGATTTTCGCCGATTTGCCTTTTGAAAATTTCAAATCTGCATAATCTGCCACATTGTGCCCGCATGGGTAAATCTGCGGATTATTTCCGATGATGTCTAATATTAAGTTGTGCGTAATTCATAATGTAAAATGATCATGGAACACACATATGCGGTCATTATGGCAGGCGGAGGCGGCACCCGTCTCTGGCCTGTTTCAAGGAGGGAAAAACCAAAACAATTACTTCCCTTGATCGGGCAGGAAACATTATTCCAAAGCACAGTTCAACGTTTGGAAAATTTATTTCCGCCTGAACGTATTCTGGTTGTAACCGTGGAAGAGCAGGCGCGTGAAATGCGATTGCAGGCTCCTGAAATTCCCGACCGCAATTACATCATTGAGCCGGAGCCGCGCGGAACAGCCGCTGCGGTGGGGCTGGCCGCCGCTCTGCTGCATAAGCGTGATAAAGATGCGTCCATGGCAATTCTGCCGTCAGATCATTTCATCCGGAATCGCGATTTGTTTCATTATTTACTAAAAGCTGCCTTCGACGTGGCAGAGAGCGGTTATTTGGTCACTTTGGGAATCGCTCCGACCCAGCCTTCAACAGCATATGGATATATTCAACAAGGCGAGCCTTTAAGCCGTGATTATAAATACCCGACCTATAATGTCAAACGCTTTATCGAAAAACCTGACGATCAAGCCGCACAGCAATTACTTCGCAGCGGCGATCATTCCTGGAATAGCGGCATGTTCATCTGGCGCGCAGATGCGATCATGGCTGAGATTAATAAACAAATGCCGGCGCTGGGAAATG
>JANODZ010000018.1:0-8107 GCA_031412935.1 Anaerolineales bacterium | reverse complement strand
TCGTCGAAACCTGTTGACGGTCCGGAAGCAAGCAGGCGAAAATCATTTGCGATGCGGATCAGAGTCAACGCAACAGTCCGCAGCGACGCAGAGAAGTCCGCCGCATCTGCCATTGATTGCATCGACTCAAATAAATTATCGGATTCAATTAACTGCAAGCCGGTCAACTCGGATAATTATTTCAGCATGCGCGCATGATATTGGGGATGCGCGTTCAATCCCGACCCGACAGCAGTTCCGCCAATCCCAAGCCGCCTCAGCCCTTCAGCCGATCTGCGCACTCGTTCGATGTCGCGTTCCACCGCTTTTGCATACGCAGAAAATTCCTGACCCAACCGCACAGGCACCGCATCTTGTAAATGCGTGCGCCCTGATTTAACGACTTCGTCAAATTCTTTTGCTTTCACTTCAAGCGCAGATTGTAAATTCTTCAACGCAGTTAATAATTCATCCAACCGCCATAACGCACCAAGACGGATCGAAGTTGGAATGACATCATTCGTGGATTGCGCCATGTTGACGTGATCGTTCGGGTTGACATAATACATGCCGAGCTCGCCGCCTAAAATTTGTGTGGCGCGGTTGGCGATGACCTCATTCGCATTCATGTTGTGACTCGTCCCCGCGCCCGCCTGAAATGGATCAACGACAAATTGGGTATCCCATTTGCCATTCATTACTTCTTCTGCGGCTTGCGCGATGGACTCAGCCAGTTGTTTTGCGGTGAAATGTTTTTCACCCACTTCGCGGTCCTTGAACAGTGCCAATTCAAAATTCACCAGCGCCGCCGCGCGTTTGACCGCCGCAATAGACCAGATGAAGGCACGCCATGGTCTCAAGCCGCTAATTTGAAAATTTTCCACTGCACGCTGCGTCTGTACACCATATAAAGCCAAAGCCGGCACTTGTAGTTCACCGAGCGAATCCTTTTCTGTGCGAAAACCCATTGAATTCATAATCTCTCCAGGATTGTTGATTTTGACTCATATTTTACACCGTTCCCAATGCGGATGGTTGCACGCCAGTCATCCGCAGATTTCATATATTAAGCAGATTAGAAAGAAAAATTAATAAAAATCCAGCCACCTTTCGTGCACACGCCGGTGACTGATTGACTTCGTGGATCAAAATATTTAGGTTTCTTTGCCATTTACTTATGTAAGAGGTCTGATGAGAATTGCCAAGCTGCATGTGACTCGAAGTCAAATTTATTGGCAGAACCAACTTCATTCAAGATGGATATGATATATAATGACCAGTATGCATAGTTGGTTGCGTCGTATATTTGCAAATCCAATATTCGAAAACGAAGAAAAAACGCGCATTGCGCAGATTCTTAATACGATGATATGGATCGCAACAGGCATTTTTTTAATCAACGTTATTGTGCGTGCTATTCATTGGTTGCAAAGTGGGTATGTGCAATTTTTGATTTTTGGGGCAGGGGTCCTCCTGTTAGCTGGGGTGCAAGGAATGATTCGCCGTGGTTATTTGCGCGCTGCCGGCATGTTTTTGGTTGGGTCATTATGGGCTGCCATGACTTATCACGCCTGGCAGGCAGATGGTGTTCGTGATGTAACAGCAATTGCCTATCTGGTCATTATCCTCCTCACTGGTTTACTGCTTGGGTGGCGCGAGGGATTGTTCGTTGGCGGAATCAGCATCGCGATACTTTGGTTTTTTGCCGTACAGGAAGCACAAGGGCTTCGCATTCAGCATATAGATACCCCGTTGAATTTTGCCCGTGACCTCACGGTCATTTATATTTTGGCGGGCACGCTCATTTATCTATTGGTCAATAGCCTGAATCGATCCCTTTATGATGCGAGGCTTGAGTTGTCAGAACGATTGCGCGCCGAAGAAAAGCTGCAACGACAGACTGATTATCTCACTGCACTAAACGAGACTGCCTTGGGGTTGTTGAGTCGCTCTGATCTTCAACCCTTACTCGAATCCATTCTTGCGCGAGCATGTAATCTGCTGAATACCCAGCATGGCTTGATCGAAATGGTCTTGCCGGATGGGTCGGCGCTTCAACAGGTTGTTGGCCGGGGCCTTCTTTCCAAATATAACGGGGTGCTCACTCATCCTAATGAAGGGGTAACAGGGAGTGTATGGGTTAGCGGGCATACGCTGGCTATTCAAGATTACAAGACATGGAATAAAAGCCGGCCAGAATTCATTGAAACTGGTTTTAAGGCAATGATGGGTGTGCCTCTCAACTTGGGCGATACGGTAATTGGTGTACTGGCGATTTCCTACGTTGAGCAGGATCGAATATTTACCCAGGAACAGGCCAATTTGATGGAGCGTTTTGCCGCACTCGCATCTCTGGCGATTGATAATGTCCGCCTTTATGCACAATCACAAAATGAGATCCGTGAACGAAACCTGGCTGTGCTTGCCCTGCGTGCCAGTGAAGAAAGATTTAGAAAAGTATTCCAGGCCAGCCCTGTGGCGATTATTATTTCCTCCCTGGAAGAGGGGCGTGTCATGGAAGCCAATGACGCATTCTGGAAATTAACCGGGTTTGACGCTCAAAAAAGTATTGGTCAAACAGCGGTTGAGCTTGAGATATGGGAAAACAAGGAGGAATGGGAAAAATTTGCGGGTCAATTAAAGCAAGAACACTCAATTGCCGACCCTGAATATCAATTTATTAATAAAGGCGGAGAGGCGATCTCAGCACTTGCCTTCTATGAGTTGGTGCAATTGGATAATATGGATTCTGTGTTGTCGATGTTTTACGACATCACAGATCAAAAAAAAGCACAGAAATCCCTGCAAAATAGTGAAGCAAGCAAACGCGCCATTCTTGCATCCATCCCGGATATGATCTTTGAAATTTCCAAGGACGGCACATTTTTGGATTTTATGGCATCTGCTGAAATTACGCCCATTATGCCCCCATCTCAATTCCTTGGCAGGAATATCAAAGAATTGTTCCCGACAGTTATTGCTGAACAAACCTTTTTTGCGCTTGAGCGGGCGCTGGCGACGGATCAGTTGCATGCCTTTGAATATGGAATGCCGCCCGGAGAGGAAGTGCAATTCTTTGAAGCGCGTATTACAGCCATAACTTCTGAATCAGCGATCATCATGGTGCGAGATATCAGCCAGCGGAAGTATGTGCAGACCGAGCGCGAGAATCTCATAAATGAATTGGAGGATAAAAATAGCGAATTGGAACGATTTACCTATACCGTATCGCATGACCTTAAATCTCCGTTGATCACGATTAAAGGCTTTCTAGGATTTTTGGAACAGGATGCGACCAGCGGAGATACAAAGCGGTTGAAATCAGATATAAAACGTATTGGTGATGCCACCGATAAAATGCAATTGCTCCTCAATGATTTACTCGAACTTTCCCGCATTGGCAGGTTAACGAATCCGTATCAGGAAATTGATTTCGAAGAACTCGCAGGTGAAGTTGCTGATCTTTTACATGGCCGCCTGCACGAAAAAAAGATTGCCGTTGAGGTTCAAGAAAATCTTCCAGTGGTCTACGGAGATCGTCAGCGTTTGTTTGAGGTGCTTCAAAACCTGATCGATAACGCTGCAAAATTCACAGGGTCACAGCCCAGCCCGCGGATCGAGATCGGTCAAAATGGATTTGAAAACGGCAAACCAATTTTCTTCGTTAAAGACAATGGTTTGGGAATAGAACCCATGCATCATGAGCGCATCTTTGGATTATTTAATAAATTGGATACAAATTCTGATGGCACAGGGATTGGGCTTGCTTTGGTTAAGAGAATTATCGAAGTCCACCGCGGCAGGATCTGGGTCGAGAGCGAAGCGGGAAAGGGATCCACTTTCTTCTTTACACTTCCTGTCGGACCTGAATCCTGATTCTGTTTGCCCTCATTCTCACACATCTGACTTAGAGAGCGTTTCTTAAGTCTAAAAAGTACATAAAATAAGAGCATTAACCACAGAGAACACGGAGTCCACAGAGATTTTCAAACGTTTTTCTCCGTGATTTTTGTGATCTCAGTGTTAAAAAGCCTTTAAGAACTTAGAGAGCGTTTCTTAAGTCTAAAAAGCACATAAAATAAGAGCATTAACCACAGAGAGCACGGAGTTCACAGAGATTTTCAAAGGTTTTTCTCCGTGATCTTTGTGATCTCAGTGGTAAAAAGCCTTTAAGAAACAGTCTCTTAGGGGTATACTTTTGTTAACCTAATTTATCTGGGAGAAAATATATGAAACGAGCTGTAAGTATCAGTATTGGTTCATCCAAACGCGACAAGGCTGTTGAAGTAACTTTGCTCGGCGAAAAAATCAGCATTGAACGCATTGGCACAGACGGCGACATGGAAGCTGCCGCATTAAAATATAAAGAGCTCGACGGTACAGTAGACGCATTTGGCGTAGGCGGCGCGGATCTGGGCGCCCTCGCCGATGGAAAATGGTATCCCTTACATTCTGTGACCCCAATGGTACGTTATGTAAAGAAAACACCCTTGGTAGATGGCGGCGGATTAAAGAACACACTTGAAAATAAGGCGCCTGCATTTCTAGATAAAAAAATTGGTGAGTACATCAACTCGCGCGGCCGCAAAGTACTTGTCACCGTTGGCGTTGACCGTTGGGGACTCTCTCAAGCCTTTGCGGATGCTGGTTATGAAACCGTCTTTGGCGACCTAATGTTTGGGCTGGACATTCCGATTGCCATCCATAAGCTCAGTCAGCTTAAGACAGTCGCTGCGCTGCTCATGCCAATTGCCGGCCGCTTACCGTTCTCGTGGATCTACCCTACCGGCGAAAAACAGGAAAAGCGCACCCCCAAGTGGGGTAAATATTATGCCTGGGCAACCGTGATCGCAGGCGACTGTCATTACATCAAACGATTTATGCCTGATGATCTGCAAGGCAAAGTGATTGTCACCAATACCACCACGCCCGCGGATGTAGCTGAATTTAAAAAAGCGGGCGTGAAATATCTCGTCACAACCACACCGGTCCTGGATGGTCGTTCCTTTGGTACGAACATGATGGAGGCCGCGATTGTGGCTATCTCCGGTAAAGGACGCCCGCTGACATGGCCTGAATTATCTGAAATGCTCGACAAGCTTGGCTTTGAGCCGCAACTGCAGGAGTTGAATTAAATATGGACGCGATCGTAACCGCTGGCGGAATTCCGCAACACGGCGACCCCTTATATAAATATTCCAACGGTGATTCAAAGGCTTTGATCGATGTTGGCGGCAAGCCCATGGTCCAATGGATTTTGGATGCATTGGGTGAATCCAAAAAAGTGAATAATGTGATTGTGATCGGTCTTACAGCAAAGAGCGGGCTGACCTGCAAAAAGCCCCTGCATTACATCTCCAACCAGGGACGCATGCTTGCCAATATCGTTGTCGGTGTGAATAAATCCATTGAATTGAATAAAAAGAACGAATACGTTCTGCTTGTTTCTTCGGATATTCCCGCTCTCAAAGCCGAAATGGTGGATTGGCTGGTGATTAAATGCATGAAGACCAGGGATGATCTGTATTACGGTGTTTGCCCGCGTGATGTAATGGAGGCGCGCTTCCCGACATCCAGGCGCACTTTTACAAAATTAAAAGATATGGAAGTGTGCGGCGCAGATATGAATATTATCCATGTCAGTATGGTCACCGACCATCTTGATACATGGGAAGCCCTGATCGGCAACCGTAAGAGTCCTTTGCGCCAGGCGGCTGTTATTGGCTGGGATACACTCTTCCAATTATTTACACGGCAATTCACTCTGCAGGGATTGGTGGAACGTGCCTCGCAAAGAATTGGTATCAAAGGCCGCGCCATTATTTGGTCTCAGGCTGAACCATGCATGGACATTGATAAATCGAATCAATTGGAACTCATGCGCGAGGATTTTGCGATCCAGAAACGCCGGGCTGCTTCGGCACAGAAAAAATCCGCAGCGGTTAAGAAATCAGTTTCACCAAAATTAAAGGCGAAGGCGAAGGCTAAGCAAAAATGAGTTTTCGTTCCTTCCTTGAACTCGATGCCCGACTCTCCGACCAATTACGTGTGGCTGAGAAGCCGGGCATTTTACGGTATATCGCCGCCTTCCTGGCACACTCCGGCGACTCATGGTTTTGGGCAGCCGCCCTTATTATTTTATGGTTCTTTAGTAACCCGCTTTGGAAGCAATGGGCAGTAGTCGAATTCTTTGGCATCGCCGGGCTGGCAGGTGTTGTACAAGTTATCAAATTACTTGTCCGCAGGGAAAGACCACAGGGTGAATGGGGCGGGATTTATCGCAACACCGATCCGCATTCATTCCCATCCGGACACGCCGCCCGCTCATTTCTGATTCCGGTCATCGCATCTGCATTTCTACCGCTGTGGCTGGTCGTGGCGCTATGGATATGGGCGCCGCTGGTGGCTTTGTCGCGCGTAGCGATGGGTGTGCATTTTGTTTCAGATGTTGTCGCCGGCGCGATCCTGGGAATTATCGTTGCGCTGATCGGTCTTCAGACATATCAACCCATGATCGTCTGGTTGTTTGCGTGGATCGGTTTTCCGCTTTGGTAAATTAATTTGTATTTTTTATGCTGGTTCGCGATTGGTATTAGATCACAAATGGGTTGAAGTCTGTATCGCGGTCATAATAATCTTCATCCTCAGCGCGTTTCAAAGCGCGGACAAAGAGATAGGTGAACGGTGTCATCAATACTTCAACCGCCACTTTGAAGAGATAATTTGCAATGGTAAGCGTGAGAAAAAGACTCCATGGGAAAACGCCAAATACAGAGGCAACCCCAACGAACATGACTGTATCCGCCATTTCACCCACGAGCGTGCTCGCAATGGTGCGTGACCAAAGCCAGCGCCCCTGGGTGAGCACTTTCATCTTCGCGAGTATGAACGAGTTGCTGAATCCGCCAATCCAAAAGCCTGCCAGGCTGGCCAGGACAATTCCGCCATTGCTCATGCCGCCCAGGATGGATTGATAAGCAGTATCGCCCGCGTATCCCTGCCATGTAACTTCACCCGGTAAATAACTGACGATCCAAAATACAACAGCCGCCAGCGCCAGTGAGAAGAATCCCATCCAGATCACGCGGCGCGAGCGTTGATAGCCATAGACTTCAGTTAGAATATCGCCGAAAACATATCCGATCGGAAAAAGGAGCGTGCCCGCGTCAAATGCCATGGGGATGTTGAAAAGGCTGAATCCCAGATCCACGATCTTGGCAGAGGAGGCAATATTGCTGATGAGCAGCACAGCAATAAAAAGTCCGAGGATGATGTCGAAATATCGATAATTTTTTGTGTTCATGGTGATTTTCCTTTTTACGATTTCAAAAAGATTACATCATTATTTTCTCGGCTGTACCACGCCGCCGCGCACATCCCAAATTTCTGCCTGTTCAACAAATTCGGGAGCGAATGCGTGCGTGTCTGTGGTCGTGAATAAAATCTGTTCGCCTTTGCTGACATATTTCAGCAGGTCAGCGCGGCGGTTTACATCCAACTCGGCCATCACTTCATCCAGCAAAATGACAGGCCATTCGCCTGTGCGTTCCTTCATCCATTCCACTTCGGCAAGTTTGAGCGCGAGCAGGGTTGTGCGCAGTTGTCCGCGTGAGCCGTAGTCGCTGACATCCGCCTTGTTGATGATGAAGCGCAAATCGTCACGGTGCGGACCGATCGTCGTCACGCCGCGCGCGATCTCTTCATTGCGAATATTTTTTAGTTGCAACAAAAACCCATTTTGAATTTCATCCAACTCAATCGACGAACGATCAATTGCTGTATCCAGCTTCAAGCCAATTTGTCCATTGGGTTTGGGGAGCGGATCGTATGCAGGCTCGTAGGCGAGACGAAGCACTTCGTTTCCGCGGGTCAACTCGTGATGAATGCGGGATGCGAATCGTTCGATCTCCTGAACCGCCTGGATGCGCCATAATATGATCTTCGCGCCGAGTTTCACCAGCGCTTCATCCCAAACTTGAAGCTGGTTGCTGTCTCCTCCGCGTTCATACAAAGTTTTGAGAAGCGCATTGCGCTGTGTGAGCGCCTGGTTGTATTCGCTCAATGCACGTGCATAAGCGGGGACAGCTTGTGCCAGCGCGAGGTTAAGATAGCGGCGGCGTTCATCGGG
>JANODZ010000017.1:0-3358 GCA_031412935.1 Anaerolineales bacterium | reverse complement strand
GTCGAGCGGGCGCAGGGTGCGCAGGTCAACGACTTCAACTTCGATGCCTTCTTTGGATAATTCTTCCGCCGCCTTCATCGAAAGTTCAAGACCTTTGCAATACGTGGCGATGGTGACATCTTTGCCTTCGCGCTGTACTTTTGATTTACCGATCGGAATGGTGAACTCGCCTTCAGGTACTTCACCGCGGACTTGATACATGGTGGCGTGTTCGATGAAAAGCACCGGGTCATTCGACCTGATCGCTGATTTTAAAAGACCCTTGGCATCTTCCGGCGTCCCAGGGCTGACGACCTTCAAGCCGGGGAAATGCGCGAAGATGGCATCCGGAGTCTGTGAGTGTGTTGCGCCAAGCTGGCGTCCGCCGCCGCCAACAGCGCGAATCACAAGCGGCAATGTGAACTGTCCGCCAAACATATAATGCAGTTTAGGCGCTTGATTAACAATGTAATCCATCGCGGAGAAGCCAAAGTTGATCGTCATTAATTCCGCGACAGGCCGTTGACCGACCATCGCCGCGCCGATCGCACCGCCGATGATCGCATTTTCGGCGATGGGTGTATCTTTGATTCGGTTGGGACCGTATTTGTCAAAAAAGCCCTTGGTCACGGCATAGGTGCCGCCCCAAACGCCGACCTCTTCGCCCATGATAAATACCTTCGGGTCGCGGTCCATTTCTTCCATAAGAGCCTGCGAGATCGCTTCGCGCATTGTGATTTTAGCCATGTGTTCCTCGTTACGAGACGAAGGACGATGGACAAAGGACGGAGGTGATTTGCCTCGGTCTTTCGTCCTCAGTCCTCGGTCTTAATCAGCGTAAATATTTTTAAACAAATCTTCCAGTGCAGGTTCCGGGCTAGCCTCAGCAAACTCAACAGCCTTCAAAATTTCATCTACTACGCGCGCTTCGATTTCATCCAATACCTTGCGGGTAGCGATTTTCTTTTCCAGCAATTGCTTGTTGAAGATTCCGATCGGGTCGTTCTCGTGCCACTTCTTTACTTCTTCAGCTTTTCGATAACGCTCGGGATCGCCCATCGAATGTCCGCGGAAACGATAGGTATCAATTTCAAGTAAATAAGGCTGGGAATTTTTTCGCACGAACTCAATGGCTTCCTTCGACGCTTCGTAAACTTTCATCACATCCATACCGTCCACCTGGCCGTTCTTCATGCCAAAGCCCTCGGCTTTCTGGCGGATCTCAGTCACAGCAGATGCGCGTTCCACTGTAGTACCCATGCCGTATTGATTGTTTTCACAAACCCACAGCACGCGCAAATCCCAAGTCTTTGCAATATTTAATGCTTCATGAAAATATCCAATGTTTGTTGCGCCGTCACCGAACATGCAGATGGTCACGTTGTCATTGCCGGCGTATTGGTCCCCGATGGCGAATCCAGATGCAATCGGGAGGTGGCCGCCTACGATGGCATGTCCGCCCCACATATTCTTGGAGGTATCCGCCATGTGCATCGAGCCGCCCCTGCCTTTGGACATACCCGTTGTTTTACCTAATAATTCTGCAATCACTTCGTTTGCAGAAATGCCGCAGTTCAAAGCCACACCGTGGTCACGATAGGCAGTGATTACGCGGTCGCGCGGTTCTCGTGCCGCGATCAATCCTGTGCTGACAGCTTCCTGCCCAATGTAAAGGTGCATGAAACCGCCGATTTTGCCTTGCTGATATAGCTCCGCGCCGCGTTCTTCGAGGTGGCGGATCAAGACCATTTGATAATACAGGTCGAGTTGTTGTTCTTTCTTCATTATATATTTGCTCCACTGACAGACTGCAAAAAATAACACCAGAGTAGCTCTGGCGTTGTGCTTTTTAGGCAAACACGGCATTATATCAGAGAATTTTAGCCCAATTTTTAATCCGTAGGTGTTAAATAATATATTGAAAATCATGATTGCATGTGAATTTTATTACGAAGAAAAAAGTCATTAGATTGCACCCTGATGTTCTGAATTCTCCCAAATGGGCAAAAATAAATCACTAGTTGGGGGTTTACAGTTTGGGTATGCTTAGAATATAATAATTAAGACTTTCGTTCAATAGGAAAGACCGCCTATCATAACAAGGAGAAAAATCATGAACATTAAACTTACCCGTCCCAAGAACATTACCTTCTGGATTTCTGTCGTATTAGGCTTGCTGGGTTTATTCAGCAAACTTGGCACTTTTACCGTGCTCCCGATCGAAGCATTTTGGCTTTTATTCATCGGCTTTGCTTTGCTGGCCATTTCCATCCTGGTGAAAGACCTCTAAAATTATCCACGGGTGGATTATTAACTCCCTGCGGTAACGTAGGGAGTTTCTTTTTAAGATAAAATGGAATTATGAGTTGGTTTACAGGCGGACCCAATGGCGGAGCAAAAAAACTAATAGCCCAGCTTGCGGATTCCGCCAAGCGCGACCCCGCTGCGAAGGAGCTGATCAAACTCGGAGCAGAATCCGTGCCGCCGCTCATTGACTCGCTTCAGACTCAAGACTTGAGCCTGCTCCTGCACTATCAGCAGATCCTCGCCCGGATACCTTCCGCCACCCTCCCGCTGACAAAGGCTCTTGCGTCTGCTCAGCCAATCGTCCGCGCGCGTGCGGCTGAAACATTGGGCATCACCAAAAATAAGTCAGTTATTCCCGTGTTAATCGATGCTTTGAAAGATGAATATTTTACAGTTCGTCTATCTGCAATGCTTGCTATGGGGAATATTGGAGATATGCAAGTCATTCCTTTTGTATTACCTCTCCTCAAAGATAAAGTTGACGAAGTCCGCGCTTCAGCCCAGGCCGAGCTAGATAAATTGAAACGTCATACATCCGATGCCTTCATTCTTGACAGCGCCGGTATGCATGTTGTGTACGCAGGTTCTTATATGCTGGACGCCCGGGCTTCATCCGAGAAGGAAAGACTCACATCAGCCGGCTTTAGTTTGACATTAAAACGTGCCGCTGTCTCCATACCATCAAAAAAACTCACAGCAGGTACCTTTGCGGATAAAAACGTAGCAGATTCAACTATAAAAAAACTGCGTGCTGCCGGAATAAAGGCAACTTTGACACGATAATCGGGATGTATGGCTGATCCGGTAAAATTTAAAATATCCTCAACGGTAGCCGCATTTGTCAGACCAGGGGTTACTACTGCTCATAAACTGGCTGGCCTGTATAACGCTGCTTCTCTGGAACCCATAGACCGGATTACACTTGTGTACTGTCTGATGAAAGACCCGGATGTGGCAATCAAACAGTCTGCCGGTACCGCTTTGACTGAAATGCCGGAAAATGTGGTCCTGAATTATCTTGAATCTGATCAGGCCCACCCGGCGGTTCTCGATACACTTGCCAAGGCGCACC
>JANODZ010000016.1:0-3269 GCA_031412935.1 Anaerolineales bacterium | reverse complement strand
GGTTGACTGGGATGCAAAAGAGCAAAGGTGGATTACCGCCGCAGAGAAATTCCCAGATGGTCTTACCGCCAATGTCAAGAGTGTTGTCGTCTACCCCGCTGATCTATTCGAGACAGTTAAATGGCATGATGGCAGCCCGATCTCTGTCGGTGACTTCGTAATGTCGATGATCGAAGGTTTTGATCCTGGCAAACCAGACAGCCCGCTTTATGATGAATCTCTTGCCTTGAGCATAGACGCAGGGTTGGTATCTTTCAAAGGCTATCGCATCACATCCACCAGCCCGCTGACGATTGAATCCTACAACGATACTTACAACTCAAGCGCTGAATTAAACATCGCTCCACTATGGCCGCAATCTCCCTTCGGTCTTTCGGGAGAGAATAATTGGCAAATCTTCGCGATCTCAAATTTGGCAGAGGCAGCAGGCGAACTTGCCTACACTTCCGATAAAGCGGATGCATCTCAAATCGAAAATACCAGTTGGGTTGGCGGGCCAAGCCTTGAGATTCTTTCCAAGTATCTGGATCAAGCCGCAAGCGAATCTTATATTCCGTTTGAACCGACGCTTGGTGAATTTATTACCAAAGAAGAAGCGGATTTACGCTATGCCAACTTAAAGAAGTGGTACGCAGACCATGATCATTTCTGGATTGGAACAGGCCCTTACTATCTCGATCAGGTTTTCACCACAGAGAAGTCGCTTGTTCTGAAAAACTTTACAGACTTTGTTGACCTTGCCGATCGTTGGGCAGGTTTTAGCGAACCGAAGCTTGCTGCAATTGTCCTGGATGGGCCTGGCCTAGTCAAGGCTGGCGATGAGGCTGTCTTTGATGTCGTCGTCAATCTTAAAGGCAGTGATCAAGCCTACCTCAATGCTGATATTCGCCAGGTGAAATATATCCTTTACGATACGACGGGAGCCGTCATCAGCATCGGCGAAGCTGTATCAGTGGGTGATGGACAATATCAGGTGACGCTGGATTCTGCATCCACTGCCAAGCTGCAAACTGGTACAGCGAAACTGGAAGTTGCCGTGGTGCCGATCCCGGTTGCCATACCAGCATTCACTTCATTTGACTTTGTCGTCCAGTAAATCAATCATGACATCCGTCATTGCGAGCCGCCGTTCTTGTATTCAGGCGGCGAAGCAATCCCCACCTTTTTTGCACGGAGATTGCTTCGGGCGAGAACAAGCGCCCTCGCAATGACGAAATTAGGCGGGCATTCCCAAACCCCGCCCTGATCTCCACCGACTATGAGGTCTCACCATGTCTGTCACCGCTCATGTTCCCGCTCAAAAAATAGTTATAAAAAAGCCGGCGGCCAATAATTCGTTTTTACGCGTGCTGCGTTATGTTGGCGTACGTTTGTTGACATTGTTTGTCACCGTAGTGATCGGTATTTATTTAACGATTATGATCGCCAACATGGGCGGGTTTGTAGACCGAATCATAAAAGGCGAGATCCGGGATCGTGTTACACAAGCCTTTATCGCGAACCCGGCTTTCCAGAAAATGGATACTGAAGTTCGTAAAAATCTAATTCAGGAAAAGATTGCACTGGAGGAAAAACGCCAGGGCTTGGATACTCCGATTGCGATCCGAAATGCCAGATATTTAAAGAATGCGCTGTTGTTGAATCTGGGGCGCGCCATCAATATGACCAGCGACAGCGGCTCCAAACAGGTGCGCTTGATCATATTGGAAAGACTGCCCGCCACACTGCTCTTAATGGGCACATCGCAATTATTCCTTTTCTTTTCAAGCATATTTGTTGCGCTTTCCCTTTCACGCAATTATGGAAACTTCTGGGATAAATTTGTCATCGCCCTTTCTCCCACATCCGCCGTTCCGCCCTGGTTTTATGGCATCTTCCTGATATTAATTTTTGCGGCTGGCTTCAAAATACTTCCCTTTGGCGGCATGGTGGATTCGCCCCCGCCGCCCAATACCTTTGATTATGCTCTCAACGTATTAAAGCATTTAATTTTGCCGGGCCTTGCGCTTGTGCTTAGCTCGTTTTTCATCAGTGTTTATAACTATCGCACCTTCTTTTTGATCTACTCCAGCGAAGATTATGTGGAAATGGCCAAGGCAAAAGGTCTGCCTGCGCGCGATATTGAACGGACATATATTTTGCGCCCCACTCTGCCGAATATCATCACAAACTTTTCCCTGTTAATTATTACCCTGTGGACAGGCGCATTGTTCACAGAAACCATCTTCCTCTGGCCCGGGCTGGGCCGCACGCTTTTTCAAGCCATCGGTTTATATGATATCCCCATTATCGTCGGCTCAACCATTATTTATGCATACATGCTAGCCATGACCGTCTTCCTGCTTGATTTCATCTATGTGCTGGTTGACCCAAGAGTAAAAATAGGGAAATAATTTTATGAATACGATGCGGAACTCATTCCAAAACCTTCTTCGATATCCCTCGGCCATTGCAGGTTTAGTCGTAGTATTCGTGCTGGTTGCTGTTGCGCTGTATACAGTTATTACAATTCCTTATTCTGAAGCTATTCGCTTATGGCGCGGCGGGGAGGAGGTCTGGTATCAAAACCCAAGATTTGCCCCGCCGGCCTGGATCAATTATTTTTCCAGCAAAAAATATTCCGAATCATTTGCAGTCAGCACATCCCAGGGACAGATCAATAAAAAAGTGACAGCCGGAGAGGGCGGCGTTTCAACGATTGAGATGACTTACCCATTTGATTTTTCGTATGATGCCTACCCACAGGAAATGCTTTTTTATTTCACATCCACTTTTGATAAAAAGCAGCCCTTTGTTTCGATTGAATTATTGACTCCCGATAATAGAACGATCAGGATCGCCAGCTACCCGATCGGAAATGAATTTACCTACCGTTTCTCTCAAGACGAGAAACTGCGAGCAAAACTAAGGGCAGAGAACGTCATCCCGGCCTTGTTTACTTTGCCTGATGGTGAAACCCCCTTGAAAGGGAAATATCAGCTTCTTATCAGCGGTACCACCTTCGAACCCAATTCAACTTTGGATGTGGAATTTGTACTACATGGCCAGGTATTTGGCCTGGCTGGGACTGACCATGCGCGCCGCGACTTGACCCTGCCATTGTTATGGGGCGTACCCGTGGCTTTAGCTTTTGGGCTGATCGCTTCCATGGGCACGTCTATTCTGTCCATGATCATCGCGGCGGTAGGCGCGTGGTACGCTGGCTGGGTGGATGAATTGATCCAGCGAATTACAGAAATTAATCTCGTTCTGCCATTTTTTGCCCTGCT
>JANODZ010000015.1:0-3499 GCA_031412935.1 Anaerolineales bacterium | reverse complement strand
TGATTGCAGGTTTGCCAAATTATAATTGCAGGTTGCTACACCTAGACTTCGCTCAAAACGACGACTTCGGCCCGGTTGCATAATGTGCAAGCTCCATTCGTTGCTGGAGTTGCCTTGTTGAACCAGTCTCAATGCGGTGGTGTATGTTTTTCGGGCCATATCCAGTTCGGCGAGACGGTAGTAGATCGCGGCTAATTCAAGATAATCGCGCACCGCATCCTCAATTTGTCCACGCGCAACTAGCTGATCTATAAGCCGGCTGCGTGCGCCAAGATCCATTGGCGCGAGTTGAATAATTCGACGAAATAATTTTGTGGCTTGATTCACTTCTCCGCGAACGCTGTACAAACGCGCGGCAATGCTGTATTTTGTGATTGCATCTGTATCGTGGTTTTCCTGGACAAGCAAATCTCCCATCAAGGTATGCAGCGGAAGATAGGTTGGCGCTTGTTGTATGGCGTGGTAGGCTTCGTCCATCGCTGAGCGCAGGTTTCCCATTCGCGCCAGTTGATTAATACGATTCATGGATTCGAGCACAGAGCTTGATTGTGCCTGAAGGATTATATCGGCCAGCGGGGCAAGCATCTCACCTTCTTGATTTGGCAATTGCTCACGAGTTTTTTGGAGCTGCTCGCGCCAATTTGGGTGGACCAGCAGACTATTTATATTCTCGCACAACTTACGCAGGATGGCTTCATCTTTTTGATTCTGCTGTGCTTCGATCAAGGGTTCATATTGCTGGCTGACTTCATCTGATTTTTCGGCGGGGACGGAGAGCGCATCTGCAAGTTTTAATGCTTCGAGGTATTCCAAGGCTCCTTCGTTGAATGCAGATTTCATTACATGCATCTGTCCCAGTAGCAGGCGTGTAGCGAGTGCATATTCATTGTGCTTGAGGGAATTTTGTAAATAGCGTTGGGCACTTTCAAGGCGATTGCCCTTGAAGCGTAATAAGCCTAATGTGTAATAGAGGGCTGCATGCTTGAAGCCCGCTTCCAGTGCGCCTTCCATTTCTTCTGCGGCTTGCGCTTCGTTACCTTTGGTTTGAGCGTCAATTGCCAATCCGAGATGCAGAACAACCTTTGTTTGATCAGATTGCTTAAACGATAAACTGCCCGTACCTTTCATTAAAGAGGAAAGACCCCGTCGTTCCTGCGCGGATGGGTTGTCGTCTGAATATTCGAAGAGTAACTCTGCAAGTTGAGTTAATGCTTTTTGACGCGCTTCCCCGATGGGGTCGAGACCTGAGGCGGTCTTTGATGCATTTGGCTTTTGCAATTTTTTCACCAAAGACATGCGGATGGGTCCCGTGCCGCCTTTGCCACGCATTGGTTTGGGGAGCAGTTGTCCCGTCTTGAGCAGGGTCTGGGCTTGTTTAACTTCCGGGCTATTGGGTAAAAGAGACAGGGCTTTATCAACCATCTCTTTTGCTTTTTCGGCATTCCCTGCGCGTTGAATGATACTGGCAACGGCGATATATTCTATAACGGCCTGTTGTGCATGACCGAGTTTTTCATGCACCTGCGCAAGACGCGAATGTGCCATGGCATTTTCAGGATTCACATTTGTGATACGCACCCAATTTTCGAGAGCCTTATCGGTATCACGTTGTTTTAAGAAGAGGTCGCCCGCGCGCATGGCCGCATCCACTGCAGTTTTCAAGTCACCAATCCGTTCGGAGAGTTGTGATACTTTTTCAGTCGGCACCGGGTCATCGGGCGACAGCTTTGCCACATTTAAATAGATCTGTAGGGCTTCCTCAAAATTGCCGAGTTGATATAATGCCAGGCCGAGGCTATTTAATGCCTTTGGACGATCGGGGAATTCCTGCAAGGCACTGCGGTAGGCAGCGCATGCTTTTTCCCACTCCTGATCCCAGGCTGCAGAGTGGCCGTCATTCATCGCTTTTTGAAAGATATCTTCTCGTCCGGGCATAATGTTCCAATTCCAGGTAGGGTGTAAAAGGCGGGTTGTTATTTCAATTCAATTATAACCTTGCAAAGATTTTCTACAAATAGTTATTTGGTCTGAATTTGTGAAAAATTATTCTATTATCTGCATCTCGCCCCAGCTTTTGCCGGCCCGCGCTTCGGTGGAAAGCGGGATGCTCATTGGGTAGGCGTTCGCCATGGTTTCCTGCACCAGGTGCGCAGTCTTTAGCACTTCATCCTTCGGGCATTCCAGAACAAGTTCATCATGCACTTGTAAAAGCATTTTTGCATTCAAGCCGGCGTCTTTAATAGCGGATGGAATCTTTAGCATCGCGATTTTCATAATATCTGCGGCAGTGCCTTGAATGGGAGCGTTGATGGCTTCGCGTTCTTCGCGATTCTTCATTTGCACATTGATCTTGCTTTGTAAAGCGGGGAAATATCTTCGGCGCCCAAGCAGCGTTTCAACATATCCCTGTTGCGCGGCAAGTTTGCGGGTTTCATCCAGATATTTTTTTACACCCGGAAATTTCTTGAAGTAGGTCTTTACGAATTCTTCAGCCTCAGCCAGCGTCAGGTCTGTCGAGCGGGTCAGACCAAATGCAGACATGCCGTAGATCAGACCAAAGTTGATTGCTTTCGCATGGCGGCGCATCTCTTTGGTCACCGCTTCATTTTCTACGCTGAAAATTGCCGCGGAGGTAGTGACATGGATATCCTCACCTGCTTTAAAAGCCGCGAGCATCGCCTCATCTTCAGCCATGTGCGCCACGATGCGTAATTCGATCTGCGAGTAATCCACCGAAAGCAGGACACTGCCTTTCTCGGCGATGAATCCATTGCGTACGCGGCGGCCTTCCTCAGTGCGAATGGGGATGTTTTGCAGGTTGGGGTTTGAGGATGAAATGCGTCCTGTCACTGCGCCGGTTTGGCTGTATGAGGTATGCACGCGCCCGGTTTGTGAATCGACTGCGGCAGGCAGGGCATCTATGTAGGTTGATTTAATTTTTGAGAGTTCACGGTTTTCCAATATCATGTCTACGACCGGATGCTTTCCGCGCAGGCTTTCGAGCACATCCGCTGACGTGGAGTAATGCCCGCTGGCGGTTTTCCTGCCTTTGTCTGGCGGCTCAAGACGTAAATGAGTAAAGAGCACATCCGAAAGTTGTTGAGTAGAATTAAGGTTGAAGGGTTTGCCAACCGATTCAAAGACCCGTTTTTCAATTTCAGCCATGCGCACAGTGAGTTCTTCAGACATCTTCTTAAAGAATTGCAAGTCAAGCAGGATGCCGGTCATTTCCATTTCAGCTAAAACAGGGACGAGGGGCATTTCAATTTCTGCAAGAAGTTTCGTTCCGTTTGCACGATCAAGGTCTTTTTGCAGGAGGGGCATCAGACGCAGCGTTGTTTCTGCATCTGCCGCTGCATAAGGTGCAACCGATTCAATGACAATATCTGCCATGCTTAGTTGATTTTTTCCCTTGCCGATCAGTTCTTCAATATGAGTCATCTCTTCACCGAGACGGGCAAGTGCAAGATTCTTCAATCCAAAATTATGCGAGCCCGGG
>JANODZ010000014.1:0-3040 GCA_031412935.1 Anaerolineales bacterium | reverse complement strand
GATTTGGGGGAGGTGATCGAAGGACGGAGGGGGTTGATTAGTTTTATGATTGATGGGATCAGAACCAATAAATATAACCCCGCTCCGATGACCACACCCCACGCGGGTCCGTAGATTCCCATTTTCGGAGAAAGCGAAAGTGCGCCGAAAATAATTCCGACTTGATACATCGCGGGAGTCAGCGCTGGTATCAGGAAAACCTGGTGCGCATTCAAGATTCCAATAATCAAGCCGCCGATACCAAATATCACGGCAGAGATCAATTGAATGCGCATTAATGAAATCGTCAACGTAAAAATTTCGGAATCGGTCGGGATGCCTAATCCGTAGCGAACCACCTGCGGGGCGAAAAATGCAGCCAACAGGGCAAGCAGGCTGATGGTTAGAGTGACCGCGTTTGCAATTCCAGAGGCGAGGCGCCAGGCGGAGTCTTTGTCACCTTTGGCAAGCAATCCGGTAAATGTCGGAATGAATGCAGAACCGAGCGCGCCGCCGGCCACCAATAAAAATAAAGTTTCACTGACGCGATTGGCCGCGGAAAACGCGTCGAGCTCAAGTGAGGCGCCGAATGTTGCGGCGACGATCATGCCGCGCGCCAGCCCTGCGATTTGCCCAAGCAAAATGGCGAACATCACCGTGCCAGCCGCGCGCGCGATCTTTTTATTTGCGTTAGATTCAATCATAGGCTGGCGGGATTATAACATTGACAAAAACTCTCTCCGCAGAGATTTTTTAATTGGTTATATCTTTTGGTTGATGAAGTTATAATCTTCTCTGGAGAATTCCATGAAAAAAATATTAACGTACATTTTTATTTATTCGATTTTATTATCCGCATGTGACACAACCCGAACCCCGCTTGCAACGGATCTGACGCCTGACTCTGCGGCGGCTTCATCTTCCACCCTGAAAGACATTCCGCTCGGCGCCGGTTATGGCGTGGACGGCGATTGGTTTGCATTGTATTTTACGGATCCAACCAGCCCGCTTGCAGCAGGAGAAACTGGCGGCCCTGATGGTCCGTTAGCCGCAGCGATCGATGCCGCGCGCTTAACCGTTGATGTTGCAATTTATAGTTTCAGCCTGAATAATATTCGTGACGCCTTATTGCATGCACACGATCGCGGTGTCAGAGTCCGCATGGTGATGGAAAGCGATAATCTTGGCCGTTCAGATCCGCAAATATTATTAGAGGGAGGCATTCCAATCATAGGAGATCGGCGCGAAGGATTGATGCACGATAAATTCGTAGTCATTGATAATATCGAAGTTTGGATGGGTTCGATGAATTTTACAGACTCTGGCGCGTATGTAGAAAATAATAACCTGATGCGAATCCGCTCGCTGAAGGTGGCGGAGAATTACACCAGGGAATTTAATGAAATGTTCGTGGACGATAAATTTGGCGACAACGTCGACCCTCAAACCCCGAATCCGCGTGTGACAATTAACGGCACACAGATGGATATTTATTTTTCCCCCGATGACAATGTACAGGCCGGCTTTGTTGAATTGATTAATAACGCGCAAAAGAATATCTATTTCATGGCTTTCTCTTTCACCGCCGATGAGATCGGGCAGGCTGTCCGTGCCCGAGCCGAGGAAGGGGTGATCGTTTCCGGCGTGATGGAAACCGAACAGGTAAACTCAAACCTGGGAACTGAGTTTGATCTTTTTCAACAAGCAGGGTTGGATGTACTGCGCGATGGCAACGAGGGCCTGATGCATCATAAGGTGATGATCCTTGATGAAAGTATTGTAATTTTTGGCTCGTATAATTTCTCCAACAGCGCCGAGACAAAAAATGATGAAAATCTAATCGTGATCTACAGCAAGGGTATTGCCGCGCAATTTATTGCTGAATTTCAGAGAGTGTATCACCAGGCGGAATAGACCAACCCGAAATTCTCGTCAGATGCTTGAATTGATCTGAATGAGTAATATTTTTTTATATGCTAACTTTGAGCAAAAGTATCGATCAACAACTTGAAATTCCCACCCACGGGATACAAAATGGGGCAGGTACATCCGCGTTTGGTGTATTCCGCAACTTTGGCGCGCGCTTCGGCCGGGGTGCCTGAAGCGGTGATCTTGTGAACCAATTCAATCGGGACGAGGTGCTTGGCTTTATTAATCTGTTCTTTGGTGGCAGGCCATCCCAAAGTGGATTGAATTTCATTAATCACTTCCTGTGAAACGCCCGAGGCTTTGGCGATATGAGGTTGCTGGGCGAGGTATTGGCAAAGTAATTCCTTGCTGTAATCTATTGCTTTGTCGTGGTCTTCATCCACGGAACAGACGATCAATTGTGGGCGGTCTATATCCGCGAGTTTTCTGCCTGCTTTCTTTGCGCCTTTTTCCAATAATTCAATCGCCTTGTCATTATATTCAGGCGGGACACAGTAATTCATGACACAGCCATCCGCAATTTCGCCGGTCATCTCCATCATTAGGTCACCTGTGGCGCCGATCATGATCGGAATGTTGCGCGGTTCGCGGCGGCCATGAACTACATCCAGCTCGATGCCATCCACGTGGTGAAATTCGCCATGGAAGGTGACACGTTCCATATTCAATAAACGGCGCATGACTTCAACAGTTTCACGCATGGCAAGCAGCGGCTTCTTGCGGTCTATGCCCACATTTTTTGCGAGCGGATCCCACCATGCGCCAATTCCACAAATGATTCGATTCGGAGCGAGATCATCCAGGGTGAGAAATGTAGCGGCGAGCAGCCCAATATTCCGTGTCCAGTTATTGATCACACCCGAACCGACCTTGATTTTTTTTGTCACAGCCGCGTAGGCAGCCATCGGCACGATCGCATCACGCACCAAGCGACTCTCGGCTTGCCATACGGCTTCAAAACCTTTTTCCTCTGCGTATTTGGCATAATCCAGTCCGTCTCGCAGATCATGCGAATCTTGTAGATAGAGGGCAACACGTTCGGTCATGGGTTTCTCCTTGCATATCAACTAATATTTAATGACTGACCTTACTTACTATTGTTATTTTTAAGGCGTGTCACACTGAGCGACAG
>JANODZ010000013.1:0-3923 GCA_031412935.1 Anaerolineales bacterium | reverse complement strand
ATCAGGGTAGAGTGAGTACGGCTTTCTTAAAGTCCAATTTATGTCGCTCCGCTCAGGGCGACATATCTCATTTTTGTCAATCTACTTTGAGAAAGCCGTAGTAAAGTAAGCGCAGATTTTTATTTAAAGACCACTTCAGCCGGGTTTATAAAAATTGCCCGATGGTTTTGCGAAGCGCCCTTTAGGGCGCAAGCGCGTGGGAATCAGGCGAAGAAAATATCGCTCGAAGCCGAATCAGATTATCGTTAAGAATGCTGCGGGGTTGCATATAGTCTTCTTATGATTTTAAGATAATCCGCATGGTAGAATTTGTCTGCATTCAATTCAAGGAGTAGATACTATGGAATCGAAAACGGGTACATGGACTGACAAAACAGGTTTAGCCAAAATGTTAAAAGGCGGCGTCATCATGGATGTGGTGAACGCCGAGCAAGCCAGGATCGCAGAAGATGCGGGCGCATGTGCGGTGATGGCGTTGGAGCGCGTCCCTGCGGATATTCGTGCGGATGGCGGCGTGGCGCGCATGTCTGACCCCGATATGATCTTAAAGATCATGGATGCGGTCAGCATCCCTGTCATGGCGAAGTGCCGCATTGGTCATTTTGTTGAAGCGCAAATATTAGAAGCGCTCGGCGTGGATTATATTGACGAATCCGAAGTGCTCACCCCGGCCGATGAAGAACATCATATCTTGAAGCATACCTTCAAAGTCCCGTTCGTTTGTGGATGCCGCAATATCGGCGAAGCCTTGCGCCGGATTGGCGAAGGCGCGGCCATGATCCGCACGAAAGGTGAAGCGGGTACAGGCGATGTGGTGGAAGCCGTTCGTCATGCGCGCACAGTCATGGGTGCGATCCGTCAATTGCAAAGCATGGGCGATGAGGAATTGATGACCTTCGCCAAAAATAATGGCGCGCCTTATGAACTGATCAAAGAGACAAAAGAGCTCGGACGCATGCCCGTTGTAAATTTTGCGGCAGGCGGCGTGGCTACTCCAGCAGATGCGGCATTGATGATGCAGCTTGGCGTGGATGGTGTCTTCGTCGGTTCGGGTATCTTCAAGAGCGGTGATCCTGCCAGGCGTGCGGCGGCCATCGTAAAATCTGTGACTTATTATCAAGACGCATCCATTCTCGCGGAAGTAAGCAGGAATCTCGGCGAGGCCATGGTGGGACGCAACGTTTCACAAATGCCAGAAGGCGAAAAGATGGCGGGACGCGGTTGGTAGGAACAGTAATTAGTAACCAGTGAACAGTAATCAGTATTTCTTGCAACAACTGATTACTGTTCACTGAACACTGACTACTCGAGTGCAAAGAGATCATGAAGATCGGTGTATTAGCCTTACAAGGCGATTTTTCAGAACACATCACCATGCTCAAGAAGATCGGTGTCGAAACAGCGGAAGTGCGTCTGCCAAAACATCTCGATCGATTGGATGGTTTGATCGTGCCCGGTGGTGAATCCACGACAATTGGCAAGCTTGCTGTTGCGTATGATTTGATGGAACCGTTAAAACAATTTGGGAAGAGCCATGCGATTTGGGGAACGTGCGCGGGTGCGATCCTTCTTTCAAAAGATGCAGGCGGGGTTACCCAGCCCCTGCTTGGCTTGATGGATATCAAAGTACAGCGCAATGCCTTTGGCCGTCAGGTGGATTCGTTTGAAACGGATCTTGAAATTAATGAGCTGATGAAGGCCACTGGCACGGAACATGCATATCATGCGGTCTTTATCCGCGCCCCATTGATCGAGTCGGTGCATGGAAATGCCAGGATACTTTCTGCGCTTGAAGATGGACGGATTGTTGCGGCCCAGGAAGGTCATTTGCTCGCTACTTCGTTCCACCCTGAATTGACCAGTGATACGCGCTTTCATGAATATTTTGTTTCACTGGCTAGTTGAGAAGTTTGAAGATTCAAATGTAAATATATGACCATTCGTTCCCTCGACCTGTTAGACCTCCCAACGCTTGCACGCTATCGAAACGACGTGCTCACGCTCGATAGCGCACGTGCCCTCACGCGCGGACATCCGCTTGGGGCAATGGGATTGCTCACTTATATTAATCCTGCCAGGCATTTGTATGCCGCAATTGCCAATGGCGGCGAAACAACTTTGCTTGGGGGAGTCATTCATTCACGCGGTGAATTATTTGCGAAGCTGTTATATCTCGCGCCAGCCTCCCGCATGAATGACCCCGCACTGCCCGCGTTGATCGAGCATCTTACAATCCAGGCCGGTGAATGGAAGGCATTCCACGTCCTGGCGGAAGTGGAAGAATCAAGCGATGTTTTCCCGGCGCTGCGCATGGCGGGTTTCTCCGTCTATGCCTGGCAGAAATTATGGGACGTGAGTCATATTCAGAAAACAGCCCCGCATGAAGAATCAAATTCCAGTTTAAGTTGGAAGCGAATGCAATCAGTCGATCTGCCCGCGGTGCAGGGTTTGCATTATCAGATCGTGCCGCCCTTGCTGCATCCTGTCGAGCCTGCGCCGAACCGGGTGGCGGGTTTTGTATATTCCGGGGATATAAAATGTTACGCAAGCGTTACCTCCGGAATGTACGGTATCGTGCTTACGCCGCTGATTCACCCTGATGAGCATCAGGTCAGCAAAAAAATTTCCGCGTTAGTGGCAAGTCTGCCGGATCGCCGCGGACGTAAAATATATTTAAATGTACGTTCGTATCAAACATGGCTTGAGCCGGTATTGGAAGACCTCGGCGCGCTGCCTTCGCCGCGGCAGGCTGTGATGGTGAAACATCTTGCGCGTCTGATAAAAAATAGTCAACTGGCGCGTGCGGTTCCCGTGAATGTGAATGTGCAGCCTTCGCGCATAAGCAGAATGGAGATTGATGAGTAAGTTGAAAGCCCTGCTGTTTGATTTTGATGGGTTGATCCTTGATACCGAAACGCCCGAAGTTTTGGTTTGGCAATCCATCTATAAAGAATATGGATTTGAATTACCTGTGCCTGAATGGGAGAAAACGGTTGGGGGATATGGCACCTCAAATTTTAACGCGGCGGAACATCTCGCGCTTCTTTCTTCGGGACGGCTGGATTCTGTTTCTTTGAGATCCCGCTACCGAAAAGAAGCTGACGAGATCATCCATGCCAGTCCAATTTTGCCCGGCGTGGTAGACATGATCGAGCGGGCCAAGGAAGCTGGTTTGAAGATTGCGATTGGTTCCAGTTCTCCGCACTCCTGGGTGGATACGCACGCCGATCGTTTGGGAATATTCCATTATTTCGATGACATTATCTGTGCGGATGATGTGGCGCATGGCAGGACCAAGCCAAACCCGGATATTTATTTGAAAGCGCTCGAACAGCTTGACGTTAAGAATGATGCGGTTGTCGTCTTTGAAGATTCCCCGAATGGTGTCCTGGCTGCGCGCCGCGCCGAAATTTTTGTGGTGGCGGTTCCAAATCCGCTCACTGCAAAGATGGGTGTTACTGGCGATATGACGGTTTCCTCTTTGGCTGAGTTGTCTTTTCAAGAATTATCGAGCAAGGATAGAAGAGCGATCTATGCCTCCAACCCTTAAAAAATATGCATTGATCTTTTGGTTTCTGTTGGCCGGCATAATAATTTTTGGAAATAATCAGAGCCTGCCGACGGCTCCAATGATTCCCATTGCGGCGATATCGTTCACGCCCACTTTAACGCCCGCGTTTGTTCCTGAAATGGTTCCCTTTGAAGATAACCCATTTAAAGAATCGATTATCGCTGCGGGTGATTATCTAGTGCGTCAGCAACTTGTAAACGGCGAGCTGCCCTATCAAGTGGATTTTATGACCGGCGAAAGATCATATTCTCCTTCGCACGTCCGCCTGATGGCGGGGACTGGCGCACTTTTTACTGTCTGCAGGGTTTCAGGAGACTTAAAATTTTGCAACGCCGGCGACCTCGCGCTTAAC
>JANODZ010000012.1:0-5266 GCA_031412935.1 Anaerolineales bacterium | reverse complement strand
CGACGCCTCTTAAAAAGCAAACCCCAAGGGTTTGCTTTTTTTATTAAATTACCTTTTTATTAACCAACTCTACTCAGTTTTGTTTGTTTTTGAGCATATCCCACTGGTTGACAGCGACAATTGCAGCGCGCTGCCGCGAAGTGTGCAGTGCAGGTGAGGGTCTCTAGGGTTGTTTCCGCTCAGGGAATCATACTTTGTTTTATGCCTAGTTAATTAACACCTTCAAAAACGGATAGGAGGTTTTCAAACCAGAGGCGCTGAAATATGACTCTGCATCTCTGCGGTCAAAAAAGGCGGGCGTTAAAGCATTATTGGCTGCTCCATTACTCATGTTAAATATATTCCATAAATCTGAAAGAATCAAAAATCCATTTCTATCGAATTTGTTCTATAATAAAGGAATGCTTTGATTTTTCGATCACTAGAGCAACTTGCATCAGACACAATGATAAAAATACTTTATATTGAAGACGATTCGGCGCATATAGAATTAACCAGCCGCGCGCTGGAAAACAGCGGGGCTCAATTCAATCTGCAAACTGCGTCTACTATTGCTGATGCCTTTTCGCTATTAAAAAATAATGACTATGATGTAATCCTGAGCGATTACCGCCTGCCAGATGGTTCAGGATTAGATGTGATCAAAACCGCGAATGATCAAAAGATTTCCACCGCGATTGTATTAATAACAAATCAGGAAGATATCCATACCGCAATCGCAGCACTCAAAGGGGGAGCTGTTGACTACATCGTAAAACAAAGTGATTATTTACTTAAACTGCCCATTGTCTTGAGTAACGCATTTAAACACACTCAATTAGAAAAACAAAAAAAAGCCTTTAGCGCAATTGAAGATAAATATCGTAATATTTACGAGAATGCGGTCGAGGGAATATTCCAATCTTCACTGGATGGCCGCTTTATTAGTGTGAACCCAGCCATGGCTCATATTTATGGTTACACGTCTTCTGATGATATGGTGAATAGTGTAACCAACATCAACAAACAAATTTACACCAGTATTGGAAACCACAAAAAGTTTATTGAAAGCTTGAGCGCCAATGGATTTGTTGAAAATTACGAGGCTCAAAACCAGCGTAAAGATGGAAGTATCATTTGGATATCCACCAATGCGCGGGCGGTAAAAGATGAACATGGAAATACGATTTATATAGAAGGTTTTCTCAAAGATATCACCGAAAAAAAGCAGGCAGAAAAGCTGCTCGAACGACAACTAAAAGCATTAACTGTTCTACACGCCGCTTCTATCGCAAGTACACAAAGCGACACAGAAGCTGAAATTATCGAGCAGGTAACTCAGATCACCGCCGGCATATATCCGAATGTGTGCGGAGTGCTTCTTTTAAATAACCGCGGGGATACTCTAACGCCTCACCCATCCTATATCGGCGCCAACATACTTAATTGGGAGAATGGCTTTCCGATCACGGACGGAATTACAGGCAGGGCGGTAAGGCTGGGCAGGTCCATTCGTATCAACGACATCACAAAAGATGCGGACTACATTGAAATATCTTCGGAAACAAAATCTGAGATTTGCATCCCATTCCGGGTTCATGAACATATCATGGGTGTATTTAACGTGGAAAGCAATCAAACCAATGCATTTGATGAGGAAGATCAGCGCTTATTAAATACCATCGCCGCTGGATTGGGAACTGCCATTGAGAAACTCCGCCTCTCCGATGCGGAAAAGGTTCTTCATCAGCGCGAAACGGCAATGCTGGAACTGATCATCGCTGCCGCATCCACACTGGACCTTGATCTGGTTCTGCAATCCATCCTTAATCAACTCATCAAACTGATCCCTTCTGACTCTGGAAGCATCCAGATATTAGAGGGGGATCACTTAAATATTGTAGCTGCCATCGGAAACCAATCTTTGAATTTCGCGATGCACGGACCGCTTTTACTTAGCGAGTTCCCTCTTAATAATTATGTCATTACTGAAAAGAAAACTTTACGGGTTGAAAACGTGGTCCTTGATGCGCGTTTTCGATCCCTGGACGATTTGGGTGGCATACAATCATTCCTAGGAATTCCATTGATCACCAAAGACAAAATAATCGGGATGATTACACTTGATTCTTATCAAATATCTCGTTTTACAGAACAAGATGCAGAACTTGGTTTTGCACTTGCCAACCAGGCCGCGATCGCCATTGACAACGCCCGTTCATTTCAAGAGGAAAGCCGCCGTTCGCAGCTTATAGAGGCTCTGGCAAATATTGCCAACGATATCGCGCTAATTCGAGAAGTGGTTCCCGCATTGGATATTATTGCCCAACGCACACTTACCTTGCTGCACGCGTCATCAGTGGCGATCTATATAATTCAAGAAGATAACGAAACCATTAAAATACTTTCAGCGAAGGGAGAGTATCAAAAGGAGTTGTTGTTTCATACAAGAAAAATAGGAGAGGGGATAACCGGCAATATTATTGCCAGCGGCAAACCTGAAATTATAGACGACGTTGCAAAAGATCCGCGGAAAGTAATCATACCCGGCACCCCAACAGAAGATATTAATTTTGAAACCATGATGTCAGCCCCGCTCATCCTGCACGGTGAAGCTATCGGAGCAATAAATGTATGGAGATCAAAATCCGATGGGTTATTCGATATTTCAGAATTAAATTTCCTGGTAAGCATTACTCATCAAACATCTATATCCATAGAGTCAATCCGCCTTTTCGAGGAAATCACGCGCCGCGCACAAGAAGCTGCCGCCATTGCTGAAGTTGGCCGAGACATTACCGCTACACTTCAACTGGATATTTTACTTGAACGGATTGCAAAGTACGCAATGATTTTATTAAAAGGAGAAACCAGCGCAGTATATTTATCCTCGTCAGATAATTCTCACTTGCAAGCCATCGCAGCGATCGGCGTTGATTCAGACGAGATTAAGAAAGACTCACTTCAAATAGGTTCGGGAATCCTCGGTGATATTGCATTGAAAAGACATGGAGAAATCGTCAATCATGCAGTTACCGATCCGCGGATGCTTACCGTTGATGGAACTGAAAATAATCCCGAAGAACATATCATGGGAGTGCCGGTACTTTCGAAGGTTCAACTTACAGGCCTGCTTGCCGTATGGCGAGCTGGGGCAGAAAAAAAGTTCAAGGCCACCGACCTGGATTTTCTTAGCAGCCTTGCACAACAAGCTTCAGTCGCAATTGAAAATGCGCGCTTATTTGAAGCAGAACATAAACGCCGGCAGGAGGCGGAAATCCTCAGTTTGGCCACCTCTGCGCTTGCGAACAATCTTGACATCAATAATTTATTTGACAATATCCTTGATTGGCTGGAAAAAATAGCTCCGTATGATAGCGCATCCATATTTGAATTAAAGGCAGATCACATCCGCGTAACAGCCAGCAGAGGTTTCATGGCTTTTGAAAAAACATCGGATCAAATTTTCCCTTCAAACACCGTCTTGTTTAATATCATTTCAGAGACAGGGGAACCGTTGATTATTAATGACTGTGAAAAAGATTTGCGATTTGAAAATTTTGCAGAAAGGAAAAATATCCGAGGATGGATGGGCGTCCCCTTGATCACACGCGGCAGGGTGATCGGCTACATTTCACTTGAGAGTCATACTCCAAACGCTTTCTCAATGAACGATGCGAAAACCATTCAGACTTTTGCACACCAGGCCGCCAATTCACTTGAAAATTCACGCCTTCATACGGAAACGATTCAAAGACTCGAGGAATTAGAGGTCGTCCGCCGCGTCTCGTATGCGCTGCGTGCCGCTCATGACACAAACGAAATGATTCCCATTTTGCTGAATGAGATCAAAACAATGCTGGAAACAGATACCGCGGCAATCTGGTTATATAACCCCGAAAAAAACGAGCTGCTGCCAATCGCGGCAAGCGGTTGGTTGATTAACCTGCCAAAATCTACATTCAAACCAAACGAAGGAATTGTTGGAGCTGTATTCTCCAGTGGAACGATCCACATCAGCCCCGAATTAACAAAGGATCCTCTGATGGATCCGGAAAATATTAATAACTTTAAGGATGGCCAGGGCGGCATTACAATTCCCATTCGGACGGTTTCAGAAACGATCGGCGTACTCGCTGTTTCCATCCTGGCGCCAAATAAGATCGAAGAAAATCATATCCGCCTGATCACAACACTGACCGAGATCGCCGGCAATGCCATCTATCGATCCAACCTTTTTGAAAAAAATGAGGAGCAGATCCGTCGTCTTACCACCCTGCGCGAGATCGATACAGCCATTATATCCAGCTTCGATCTGCACATTACTCTTGGCATCCTTACAGAACATCTGTTGACGAAAATGAGTGTGAGCGCCGCGACAATACTTATATTCAATCCCGAGAGCCTAACCCTCAGCTATTACGCTCCAACCGGATTTAAGAACCGCGATAATGTTCACACTCCCCAAAACCTCGGAGATGGCCTCGCAGGACAAATACTCTTAAATCGGAAGGCTATCTTTATTAATGACCTTAGTCAAGAACCGCATCTGCTTCAATCGAAACCGATAAAATCCGAAGGATTTGTAAGCTATTACGGCATACCGCTTTTCAGCAAGGGCGTCATCAAGGGAATTCTAGAAACCTATTTCCGCATCCCGTTCTCCCCCAATGCAGATTGGCTGGACTTCCTGCACACATTGGCGGAACAAGCCATTATCGCAACTGATAACGCACAACTTTTTGAAAACCTTCAGCGTTCCAATCAGGAACTTTCACTTGCTTACGATACAACATTGGAAGGGTGGGGCAAAGCCCTGGAATTACGCGACATAGAGACACACGGACATACCAATCGCGTCACCAATCTGACCCTTAAACTGGCGCGCAAAATGGACATTTCCGAAGCTGATTTATTGCACATCCGCCGCGGAGCTTTACTGCATGATATCGGTAAAATGGGCGTACCCGATAAAATCCTCCATAAAAACGGATCGCTTACAAAAACCGAATGGTTTGAAATGCACAAGCACCCAATCTACGCCTACGACCTGCTCCACCCCATCGTCTACTTGCGCCCCGCATTAGACATCGCATACTGCCACCACGAATGGTGGGATGGAAGCGGGTATCCACGCGGCTTAATAGGCGAAGAAATTCCAACCTCCGCACGCATTTTTGCGATCATACTACGCGTCGGCGACCGTGTGTCCTTCGATTTTGGGGGCCGGCGAGTAACCGGGTTCGTGATCGAAGACCGCGGAAACCTCGGATACCAGGGCGCCCGG
>JANODZ010000011.1:0-4648 GCA_031412935.1 Anaerolineales bacterium | reverse complement strand
AGAATACTATAGTCCACACAATAGGCAATGTCGTCAGTCTCTGCGGCGCGTGTTGTGTCACTGAACACAGTTACGTTGATCAGAATATCCTGCACTTTCTCGCGCTCCCAATCACGAATGCCGATAATGCCGCGTACGAGCAGATCTTTGATGAAAGTTTTATCCATGGCTTCTCCTAAATGTCAAACTAAATGCCGTCCGCCGTCTACGTGGATGATTTCGCCGGTGATATAGGCTGGGCCTGTTAATAAAAACAACAACGCATCTTCGACTTCGCCCGCTGCGCTCCAGCGTTTGGCGGGTACGCTTTCTATAATTTTTTCACTCGCTGACATAATATCCGCAGGCGGAAGGATCGCTCCCAACGCCAATCCATTTACCGTTATGCGCGGAGCCAATGCAACCGCCATCGATCGAGTCAACGCGGCCAGGGCGGCTTTGCTGATGGTATAAGGAAAATGATCCGCGGCGGGCCGAAGGGCGCGCCAATCTAAAATGTTGACGATGCGTCCCTGTCCATTTTCAGGGACTTGTTTTGCAAAAGCCTGGCTGAGCAGAAACGGCGCGGTTAGATTAATTGCGATATGACGCTGCCATGCTTCATAACTTGTCTCATTGAATGAAAGCGGCTCAAAAATTGCGGCGCTGTTCACCAGCGCGTACAACGGAGCCAACTCATTCGCTTGAGAAATGAATCTCGCGACTTCAGCAGGCTTCTCCAAGTCGGCTGCGAGGATCCATCCGCGCTGACCGAACGATTCGATCTCATCCCTTACTTGCATGGCTTCATCCTCGGAATGTCCATGCTGGATGATGATATCTGCGCCGGCGCGGGCGCAAGCCAGCGCAAAGAGCCGCCCGATCCGTTTGGCGGCCCCGCTGATCAAGATGGTTTTTCTGTTTAAGGGTTTCTCATTCATTTAATAAGCATTTTATCATCCTGTCATTGGATAGAACATGGTTATCAGATTTGCAATATTCTTGACGCCTGTTTTTGGAGGTGATAACATCCCTTTAGGTCGTTTCAGGCTTCACCAATAGTTTGCGTAACTTTTTCTTATAATGAAAGAGGTGAAAAATTATGACTAAGAGTCAAAATCCGCCGGTCAACACGGGCGATATCGTCAAGGAACATCTCGACCCAGCTCGAGAATATACTTTTGAAAACCAGGAAATTACCTTCTCCGATGAACATCATGCGATCTGGGCAGATCTGTTCGCGAGGATTCACCAGCCTTATTTGTTGGAACATCTTTGCCGGGAATTCATCCTTGGGCTGGATCTGTTACAGCTCGATCCGCGCCGCATCCCCACCGTCGAACATTTAAATCAGCGCATTCAACCACGCAGCGGATGGCATATTGAGCGGACGGCTGTGCGTTACACCACTGCCGATGAATGGTATAAAAAATTTGCGAAACGCACTTTCCTGATCACCGATTACCTGCGCGCGCGCGATCAAATGGAATTTACACCGGAACCGGATATGTTTCATGATATTTTTGGCCACCTGCCTTTTCTAACCCAGACCTTCTACGCGCGCATCGAAGATAAATTTGCCCCAGCCTACATGAACGCGACCCTGGATGAAAGGGAAGTGATCCGGCACCTGGCCTGGTACAGCACCGAGTTTGGATTGGTGGTGGAAAATAACCGCTTCAAGGTATTTGGCGCAGGAACCATCTCCGGGCGCAGCGAACTCACGCATACGATCATGGAGTTTTACCGCCTTGGCCGCGATAATGTGATTGATTACAGCGGTAATGTATATGGGCAGCTTCAAGATCATTTCAACACTCATAAAAAGGATATCCACCGCATCATAGACGGCGTCAAAGAACTGCATCGGCAGGGACAGATGTCTTCCGGCGAAACAGGCTGGAACGTGGTCCAGAGTCTTTACGACAAGCTGGGAATCAAACGCGAGGGACTGTTTGGCGGCGAGGTGCTCCTGGTTCCATTCGATCTTGAAACGATTGCCTTGATCCCGAAAACTGTCTACGCGTTCAACCCAATGTTCTTCGTCTGTGAGTCATTTGAACAGATGGATGTATTGCTGGATTCCTATTTGAAGCCGATTGCGCTTCGAAATGGATGATTATGGTTTTCCTTTAAACCTTTAAATTCACCTTTCCCTGCAACTTTTTTGCATCCAAACCTGTATTAAAATTTAGCCATGAATGCGCCTTCAGACCGCGACCTGATCCTGCAAGCCCGGCGCGGCGAGGCTGAGGCGTTTGGAGAACTGGTCACGCGTTATCAGACGAGCGTGTTCAATGTCTGTTATCGCATTCTGCATGAGCGCGGTGAAGCGGAAGACCTCGCACAGGAATCTTTTATGCGCGCGTATGACCGCATCCACACCTTTGATATTGAGCGCGAGTTCGGCCCGTGGATTCGACGGGTGGCCGCGAACCTGTGTCTCAATCAGCTTGAGTCGCAGAAAGTCACTGTTGAACTCGACGATGAACGGGATGCTGATCAGACTCAAAGACCAGATGCAGCTGCGGAGGTTAAGGAAAGAAGCGAACAAATTCGCCAGGCGCTCGCATCGCTCCCCGCAACTTACCGCCTGGTCGTCGAACTGCGTCATTATCAGGAAATGTCCTACGACGAAATTGCCGCGCAGTTGAACATCCCATTGAGCGACGTGAAGAGTCATCTCTTCCGCGCGCGTAAACTTTTGGCGGAGAAACTCCATGCACCTGACTGACGATCAACTCAACGAATATTTGGATAACGAATCCATAAACCGCGCACAGATCGAATCGCATCTCTCTTCATGCGACGAATGTACGGCGCGTTTAACCACGCTTCAACATTTATTTGCCGAAATAGAATCCCTGCCCGAAGCGGAATTATCTCGTTCTCTCGCCGCACCGTTCCTGCGCACCCGAAGCCTGCCGGCCCAACTCCCAGCCTGGCTCCCGCTGACAGTGACTCTGCAAGCCGCGATCGCATTGGTTTCACTGATCGTCGCCGCGCCATTTTTGATTCAATTATTGCCCGCTATTGAAACGCCATCGTTGAGTCATATGCTCATTCAATTACAAACCCAATGGACGGCCTGGCTCGATCTGCTCTCTCAAATTCATATGCCAAGCCTGCCTGCATTCTCGTTTGAACTCTCCAGCCTCTACCTGATGGCAACGCTTGTGGTTGTATCCATGCTCTGGCTGGTGGGGAATGGGTTGTTGTTGAGAAATCAAATTAAATATTAAAGACAAAGAGGAAAATTCCATGACAGACATCCTGCGCTTATTTTTCATCCTCATCCTGCTGACCCTTGCGCTTGGCGCATACTTTCTTGTCATCGCCGTATTATTTACAAACCGCGCCGCTAAAACTCAGCGTGTGATCACTGCCATGCCAGGCCGCGCGTTCGGCGTGGGGCTGGTCAACTTTGCGTTCTTCGGAGTGATTGCCCTGGTCTTATTCTCGCTGGCTGAAAATGCGGGCAGTGTGGTTAAAATCATTCTCACGATTCCTGCATTATTGATCACGGCGGCGCTTGCCATCCTCTTGAGTTTCGGATTGGCAGGCATGGCCAGCCTGGTTGGCGAACGCCTTCTTCCCGAAGCCGCCTCATGGAAGCGGACTGCTTTCGGAACAATGATTTTATCCTTTGCTTGTGCCTTGCCATTTGTGGGCTGGTTCCTCTTATTTCCTTATGTTGGTTTCGTTGGCATCGGCGCATTTATTTTAGGATTATTCCAACGGGAAACAGCAGCGCAATAAAGCTGTAAAATTAAACGCTTAACAAACCGCAGAGACGCGGAGTGCACAGAGAAAATCCTCTGCGAACTCCGCGTCTCTCTATTTAACAAATTACTACTATTTATTCTCTACCCACTACTTTCTAGTTTCTATTCTTTTCTTTGCAACTTTTCCCCGCCCATCCCTGTATCACTTATACCCTACAAAACAAAAGGAAAATTCCAATGGCTGACATATCTGCTATCTTCTTCATCCTGCTCATCATCGGTATCGCATTCCCTGCCATGCTCACGACCTGGTGGCTGTTGTTCCCGTCCCTGATTACCCGCGCGCAATTTCGTGTGGAAAAGACTCCCATGCAATCCTTCTGGCTGGGACTTGTCATCGTCATCGCTGTGACCATTCCCATCGTCATTCTGCTCGCCCTTCCATTCGGGCTGGCTAAGTTCTTTGGCTGGGTATTGATCGCGGCATCCCTCGCGCTTTCATCAATAGGTTCTGCGGGCATCGCTGCGTATTTGGGAAAGAGACTTGCCAACCAAAGTAACATCTCTGCATTAAGTGGATTCGTCCGCGGCTCTGTCATTCTTGAACTCGCCGCCTTCTTCCCAATCATTGGCTGGCTCTTCATCTGGCCGCTTATGCTGATTATGGCTTTTGGCGCGACAGGCTTCGCCCTGCTCAACTGGCTGCCGCGTGAAAAGACTCAAATACCTTCTGCAACAACTTCCCAAGCTAATTCTCCAATTTCCAATCTCTAATGTCCACTCACCATTTACCAATTACTATGTTATCCAGACGTGACTTCCTCAAACTCGGCGCCCTTGTCACCGCCAGCGCAGCATTATCTTCTTGTGGTCCCTGGCTGGTGTATCGCAAACTTGCAGGTGACCTGCCCGCTGTCCCGTGGACTGCGCTCAAGGCACAGGAT
>JANODZ010000010.1:0-6435 GCA_031412935.1 Anaerolineales bacterium | reverse complement strand
CGCCAAACCTTCCAAAAACTGAAAGGGATTGCCTTCCATGATCTCACGATCTTTAAACGTACCAGGCTCGGATTCATCTGCATTGGCAACCACATAATGCGGCCAATTCTTATTATCAATGAAAGACCACTTCAGTCCAGTGGGGAAACCTGCGCCGCCACGACCGCGCAGGCCTGAGTTCTTAACCACATCGGTCACTTCGGTGGGCTGCATTTTGGTCACAGCTTTTTTGAAAGCCGCAAATCCGCCATTCTGATTATAGACGTCGAATTTATCGAAGCCTGGAATATCGCGGTGACGTAAAAGGATGTGAGCCATTACTTCACCTCCCTGTCAGCATATTTGAGTGTTTTGACTAATTCCATGCTTCGATCGACGGTCATATTTTCGTGATACTTGATCCCATCAGGTCCCTGTATCTGGAACATGGGGGCTTTGTCACAGGCGGCGAGGCAGGTTACAGCCTCGAGAGTTACGATTCCGTCGGCTGTTGTTTCGCCAACTTTAATCCCAAGGTTTCCGCATAGAGTCTGCATGAATTCATCCGCACCGCGCAAGGCGCAAGGCAGATCTGTGCAGACCTGCATGCGATATTTGCCGGCTTTCTTATCATGATAAAGTGTGTAAAAACCAACGATCGAAGCCACGTCAGTTTCGGTGATATCGAGGATTTTTGCAATATCCTGCATCGAAGCTTTATTAATATAACCTTCTTCGCGCTGCGCAAGAAACAGAAGCGGCATTACAGCCGAGCGTTTGTGCTCAGGCGGGTATTTCGATAAAATTTGTTTAACTTCCTTCGGATAAATTTTCTCAAGGCTCATTTATGGCTCCAACGCAAAAAGTTCTCAAACACAAAGGACACAAAGTACACGAAGGGTAATAAATTAAAGGTTTTCCTTAGTGTTTCATTGTGACCTTCGTGTTTAATTGTTTTTAGCAAGCTCATCTGTCAATATCTCCGAGGACAATGTCAATGGAAGCAAGAATGGCAACCAGATCCGCCACCAAATGCCCCTTTACGATCTGCGAAAGCACGGCCAAATTATCGAAGGAGGGTGTGCGTAAATGTACACGATATGGTTTCGGGCCGCCATCGCCTTCCAGCATTAATCCCAATTCACCGCGCGGCGATTCAACCGCGCTATAAATAGAGGCTTTCGGCGCGGGGAAACCTTCCGTCCACAACTTGAAGTGATGAATAAGTGCCTCCATGCTGCTGCCAATTTCGGAACGCGGCGGCGGGACAAATTTTCGATTCTCAGAGCGCACAGGCCCGATTGGCAATTTATTCATGGCCTGCTCGATGATCTTCAACGACTCGCGGAATTCATCAATGCGCACCAGATAGCGCGCATAGGTATCGCCCTCGGTGCGAGTGGGCACATTGAAATCATATTGTTCATATCCGCAGTAGGGGCGGGCTTTACGCAAATCCCAATCCACGCCGGAAGCGCGCAGTGTGGGGCCGGTGACACCATATTGAATGGCCACGTCTTTATCCAGATAGCCGATTCCTATCAAACGGTCAACAAAGATTGGGTTCTTTGTCATCAACCTTTCATATTCATCCACACGGCGCGGGAAAATCTTTAGGAAATCACGCACAGCTTTTTCAAATTCCACGGGCACATCGCGCCAGACACCGCCCGGGCGGAAGTAAGTGGTCATCATCCGCTGGCCGGAGACCAACTCAAAAATATTAAGGACCTGTTCGCGATCACGAAAACAATATAAGAAAACAGACATCGCGGCCAGATCAAGGCCAAATGCGCCCAGCCAAACCAAATGGGAGGCGATGCGTTGAAGTTCAGTCAGGATCACACGCAAGGCCTGCGCACGCACGGGCACATCCAGATCGACCAGTTTTTCAACCGCCATGACATACGCGAGATTGTTTCCCATCGTATTCATGTAATCGAGGCGGTCGGTCATGACCTCGGCCTTTTGATAGGTCTTGGCTTCCATATTCTTTTCAATACCCGTATGCAGGAATCCAATATCAGGAATACAGTTGACAATGGTCTCGCCATCCAACTCAAGCAATAGGCGCAGCACACCATGTGTGGATGGATGCTGAGGCCCCATATTCAAGAGCATCGTTTCACCTGTTAGCGCACGCTCTGAAACGAGATGCTTGAATTTCTCTATGCTGACTTCTTCAATCTGACTCATAACTATTCCTTTACATACGGCTTCAGCAAATCAATTTCGTCAAAGTTAAAAGTGAACTGAGGTTCTTCATACCCCAGCGGATAATCTTTACGCAGTGGATGACCGACATGATCTTCCGGCATTAATATTCTGCGCGGATCAGGATGCCCTTCGATCTCGATGCCGAACATATCGAGGAGTTCCCGCTCACGCCAATTCGCCACCGCGTACACACCCGTCGCAGTCGGGACCTTGGGAGCGCTCCCGTTCACTGGGACTCTGATCTGCAATGAAAGATTCTTTTCAAGCGAATTGAGTTGATAGATGACATGAAAACGGGGGGTTTCCTGCGGCCAGTAATCAGTTGCGGTTAAGGCCGAGAGCAATTCAAAATGAAATTCATCACGCAGGATCGTGAGGGTTTCAACAATCTGATCAGGTTTCACGAATATATGCACTTCATCGCGAAACTCTTCAAGAGTCGCGCTGAATTTATCCTGCACAGCTTTTACAATAGGTTCGAGTTTTTTATCCATAGTCTTTACCCTGTCGTGACGATTCTGTTATTGCGAAGCGAGCCCTCTCCCTGATGGAACAACCCATCATTGTGTGGGAGATTGCTTCGGGCAAAAACAAGAGCGCCCTCGCAACGACATCTAGAATAATAAAGTTATCCGTATTTCGCCGCGAGATCCTTAAACTTCTCACCCTTCACTTTTTCATAGACGGTCATGACACCGTGAATTAAAGCCTCGGGGCGCGGCGGACAACCCGCCACAAACACATCCACAGGGACAACCTCATCAACTCCCTGAAAAATTGCATAGTTATTGAAGACACCGCCGCATGAAGCGCAATCGCCCATGGCAATCACCCACTTCGGCTCAGGCATCTGGTCGTATAAACGGCGCAGGACCGGACCCATCTTCCTTGAAACCCGTCCCGCTACGATCATCAGATCCGATTGGCGCGGGCTGGCGCGCATGAGTTCCATGCCGAAACGGCTCATGTCATAATCTGAAGCCTGTGCCGCCATCATCTCGATCGCACAGCATGCCAGGCCGAACAACATCGGCCACATTGCGTTTGTGCGAGACCAGTTGACCATACTCTCAAGCGTGGTGGTGACCACGCCCATATCTCCAAGTTTTTGCTCTACTCCCATTCCAACGCTCCTTTTTTCCACGCGTACACGTACCCAATAAGAAGAATAACAATGAAGATCGCCATTTCTACCAGGCCAAAAAGACCCAGTTCGCGAAACGCGATCGCCCAGGGTAAAATGAATACAACTTCTATATCAAACAGGATGAACAATACAGCGATCAAATAGAAGCGAACAGGCATACGCCGCGTGCCTTCACCGTATGGATCCATGCCCGATTCATAAGGCACGTTCTTCGCTTCTGTATTTTTTCGTGGACCAAACAACTCCCCCATACCTATCGCGATAAACGCTATCAGCGTAGCGACCGCGATCATCACCCCAATAGCAATATACTCCAGCAACATAGAAAACACCTCTTGGTGTATAAAATAGTGCGTGAAATCTGGCACGTTCGGCGTAGTATATCATAAGAGACTTTTGAGAGCCAGAGAAAGTGCCCCTTTTCACAAAAATGATGACATTCGTCATATTATGCAAATGCTGGAGAATTTTCCGCTTCTCTTTTATTTCTTCTTCTCTGATTAAATCAAAAAGCCGCCTTCTCAACGGCCTTTTGATTTATCTTTCCTGGGATCTATTTAATCTCCCAGATAATCTCTTAACTCACGGCTGTGCGCGGGGTGCCGCAGCTTTCGCAGCGCCTTCGCTTCGATCTGGCGCACACGTTCGCGGGTGATATCAAAATAACGGCTGACTTCCTCCAGCGTATGCTCTTTTCCATCCCGCAGACCAAAACGAAGTTCCAAGACTTCACGTTCACGTTCTGAAAGTAATTCAAGCGCATGCCGTACCTGCTCACGCAGCATTTCACGCACGGCTGAATCAATGGGAGAAGGCGCATCTTCATCTTCAATGAAATCTGCGAGCGAGCTGGAATCCGCGCCGCCAACCGGCCCTTCGAGTGATACAGGTTCCTCTGCAATACGCAGAATGCGGCTTATTTTTTGTGTTGCAAGATCAAGCAATTTTTGTAATTCTGGTTTAATGGGCTTATTCTCAGCTTGCGCACGCAGGATCGTTTGCACATCCGCAGCCGAAAGGTAACCCACCTCCACGGCCAGCTCTGCATGGCTTGGGTCCCTGCCCAACAATTGGGTCAGGTGTCTTTGTGCGCGCAGGATGCGTGAAATGGATTCAAACAAGTGGACTGGAATACGGATGGTGCGCGCCTGTTCCGCAATGGAACGATTAATAGATTGACGGATCCACCAGGTGGCATAGGTGCTAAATTTAAACCCACGCCGCGGATCAAATTTACCCACCGCCCGCAGCAGACCCATATTGCCTTCCTGAATTAAATCAAGCAATGACATGCCGCGCCCAAGATAACGTTTGGCAACGCTCACTACCAGACGCAAGTTTGCGCGGATCAGCGCCTGATTGCCTTCCACTGCGCGGGCGTGTAATGCATCCATTTCGCTGAGCAGGTCTTCATCAGACGGAAGGTTACGATACAGAGTCCGTTGGGCAGGGAAGGCATTTTGGCCGCGGACATAGATCAGCAGCCACTCAGCATATTTAAACGGAAGCAGGTACAGGTTAAGAAAGACACTGTAGGCGTGCCGCGCAAAGTTATCCCAAAGATGATCCACTCCCCAATGACCGTTATTCAAATAGGCGCGGAAGTAGGAAGGGGAATCAAATTGCCAGCCCGAATGAAGCGACTGGGATTCAGCGATCATCAAAGCCAGATTGGGGAGTTCATGATCAAGCTGCTCGGTGTCTTCTATCAGACGATCCCACGAAGTTGCCATTTCCAAAAGCAGGGAGTGGTAGATCGAGGAAGCCAGGGAAACACCTTTGCGTTGTTTCAACTTTCGAAGAGTTGTGATATGCCGATCTGCTTCACTGAGCGTGGCAAGGCGAAACTCACTATCTGAATCAAGCAGTTTCACGAGCCCGATCTCAAGCAAATACAAACGCACCGGATCTTCAGAAAGTTCACTTGCAAGGTCCTGCGATCGCAGCGGCAGGAGTTCATCAATGTTTTCTTCCTGCTGCGCAAGCAAAGATTCATCCGGCTCGATGATCTCGTCTTCTGTGATATCCATTGGGAGTAAATCATCAACAAGAGAATCCAAAGCAATGTTGATGGAAGGTTCAGAGTTCCCCGTATTTTCCTTCGGCCGATTAACTTTTTTTAGTTTTTGTTTCGGCTTAAGCTTGCTGGGTTTGATCTTTGCGGGCATCGGTTTCCCTTTCCCTTATAACTATTCTTATTTGTCCTATACTCTACAATCTTACGCCTGCCGCTTTGAAGCCGATTTTCGTTTGGCTTGATCCAAACTATGGATCAGTTTCGTAAGTTGATTGGCTTTTTCTTGATAGATCTTCATATTTTCGCCGCCCTGTTGCTGATCCTCCTCCTGTAGGAAACGCAGTTGATTCATATTCATCATTGCATTCGTACGCCGCAGATCAATAAAGCGCGCATTCAATTCGTCAACCAGTTTATCATCTACGGGATCAAGCTGCTCTGTTTGCGCAAGTAGATCGTTTGAAATATCACCAATCATTTCAGGCATGTGACTCATCACATAATGATGATGATCCTTCTCATCCTGTTCCACTGCCAAGCGCACTACACCGAACAACAACTGATGGTCAGTATACCCGAAGTCTTCGACTGCCAATGCGCTTAAATGAGCCTCTTCCAGCTTTCGATCTAAACTATATAACAATTCAGGCTTGCGAAATAAAACACCCAAACAATAGGATTCAATTCTTAAAGTGGGATTGAGCGCCACAACAGACGGCTCCACCCTTTGGCTTTGATCGACGCCGCGCGGTTTGCGCCTCACGAACGGACCCTGAGCCTGCGCGCCCATCAACGTGCTTTCATCTACCCTTAGCATACGCGCCAGCGCCTGACGATAAGTATCGCGCTCGATGGCGCTGGGCAGATCTTCAATTAAGGGAAGCACCTGCGCGGCGATCTGGTTTTTCACTTTCGCGTCATTAAGGTTTTGACCCGCCGCAAGTGAATCCATGACATGCGTGACGATCGGTTTCGCATTCTCGATCAGTCGCTTCCATTCATCTTTATCACGCGCCACGATCTCATCCGGGTCAAGATCATCCGGCATGGATGCCACGCGCAGATCCGCCTGCAG
>JANODZ010000009.1:0-10540 GCA_031412935.1 Anaerolineales bacterium | reverse complement strand
GAAGCACGTCTCAGCCGTTCAATCCTCAACTATTATTTTTGCATCCGCTGGCGCAGTGTTTGGGATCCTGGCAATTACCAACGGCGCGCACTTCCCTGCCAGCAATTCAGGCTGGCTTGCCATGTTTGGTATTATCGTGCTCTCGACTATCATTCCCGTTGTCACCTTTTTAACTGGACTTGAAATCATAGGTCCCACCAACGCGGCTATGCTTTCAACATTGGAACCAGTCGTCACCGTTTTACTTGCAGCGTGGCTGTTCGGAGAAAAACTCATGCCGATTGTGATGGTCGGCGGCGGGCTGATCCTGGTTGCTGTGATCCTGTTAACAAATGCGGAATTGAGAAAAAAAATAATATAATGATTGGTTGGGTGTATAATTTTGCAGGAGAATAATTATGGACATGTTCATCTTTACTGGAATTATTATATGGAAGGAAGAAAACGAATTCAGTGCGCTTTGCCCGGAATTGGATGTAGCGTCACAAGGAAAAACTTCCGCTGAAGCGCGAAAAAGATTACTCGAAGCTGCAACGCTTCATCTTGAAGGCTGTTTTGAAGACGGTCTACCTCATATGCGCCCCGTTCCGGTTGAAGAAGATCCACGCAATTCACTTCCCGCCAATACTTTGAAAATTTTCAAATTTAGAGTGGAAGTAGCCATTAAAGCCTATGCCTAAACTTCCTGTTTTAAAACCACGCGAAATTATATCCGCGCTGGAAAAAGCAGGTTTTCGGCAGATTCGTCAAAAAGGAAGCCATATTCAATTCAAACGGGAAAATTTACTCGTCACCGTGCCAAATCATAAAGGAGACTTGAATCCACAAGTATTAAAATCTATTTTACGTCAGGCACAAATAAACCCGGCAGAATTAGAAAATTTATTGGGATAGAATATTAACTTAATAGCCGGCGCATCCAAGGGGTTCTTTTCAGTGCTATAATTCTTCTACAACCAACTTATCGAGTCCCTGATTTACAAAATCCGCTGACTCACTATATCAGCAGTCCGCGCTGTTTTTATTTGGGCATTCGCTCATTTTCCCAACATTGATAGACTTCTGAAAAAAAGGAATATTTTGAACTTCGAACATTTTAATCTAGACCCTCGCCTGATGGTGGGAATCAAAAAGGCTGGCTATGAAACCGCCACGCCCATTCAAGAGGCCGCCATCCCAGCCGCCCTGCGCGGACGAGACATTATCGGCACCGCGCAAACCGGCACAGGCAAGACCGCCGCATTCATCCTCCCCATCTTACACAGACTCCTCGAAGGTCCACGCAATGTGACGCGCGTGCTGATCGTCACACCCACACGCGAACTGGCTGAGCAAATTCACGATGTTGTGAAGGCTCTCTCGGCTGGGACCAGGCTCCGCAGCGCAACCATCTACGGGGGAGTGGGTCCCGCGCCCCAAGTCAAGGCGCTGCGTGACGGCGCTGAAATCCTGATCGTTTGCCCGGGTCGTTTTCTAGACCTCGTCAATCAAGGTCATGCGCGATTAACAAAAATCGAAACCCTCGTGCTCGATGAAGCCGATCGCATGTTTGATATGGGTTTTCTGCCCGATGTGAAACGCATCATCAAGACGCTGCCGACAGAACGACAAACGATGTTGTTCTCGGCCACATTCCCAGCTGAGGTTGAAATTCTTGCATCGAGCACACTTAAGAATCCGCAGAAGATCGCGATGGGCATCAGCCGCCCCGCGCATACTGTGACGCATGCGTTGTATCCTGTGCCACAGCATTTGAAGTCGCAGCTGCTGCTGGCGCTGCTCAAAAAAACGGATACTAATTCTGTGTTGATCTTTGCACGCACAAAATATCGCGCGCAAAAGGTAACCCAGCAAATTGAACGCGCTGGACTCAAGGTCACAAGTTTGCATGGCGACCGTTCGCAGGGACAACGCCAATCTGCGCTCAAAGGATTCAAAGATGGCACGCATCAAATCATGGTGGCCACCGACATCGCCGCGCGCGGATTGGACGTGGAAAGCATTTCACATGTTATTAATTATGACATGCCCGATACCGCCGACGCATACATTCACCGCATCGGACGCACAGGCCGCGCACAACGCACAGGCGACGCGTTCACTTTGGTCACGGGCGAAGATAACGACATGATTCGGATTCTCGAACGCATTATGGGAAGTCCGCTTAAACGCGAGACCCTTGAAGGATTCGATTACACCGCAGCCGCCCCGCCGAAAACTGCTGGTGACAACCGAGGCAGAGGCGCCCCGCGAGAGGACTCCCGCCGCCCGCCACGCCCCGCTCCCACACCAAAGAGTTATGGCAGGAATAGACTCGCACCAAGGAAAAGCAGGTAAGGTTAGTAATTAGTGAACAGTTGTCGGTAAACAGGAAACCCGTCTCGATTGAGGCGGGTTTTGTTATCAGACTTCGAGTGTGAAGTGGGTGCAAGTCTATTCAATCACAGATTTGTTTTTATGATATATTTTCAGCCAGCTAATTTCGCCAAGGATGTATCCTTATGGATCAACCAAACCATTCAGAAAATCAAGTGGATAACTCTCCAGCCTTCGTCTTTACTAATTCCCAGGGGAATGTCATATTTGCAGATCAGAAATTCATTCGCGATTTAGGGAATAGATCTCTTAATGACCTTAGCGGTGAACACCTGCACAACATCCTGATTATGGATTCTGAAACTAAAAATCAATTTATCGAGGCTGTAAAGCAAGAATCTATAGTTAATAACATGATGGTTTCATATCGCACGGTGGCAGGATTTACGGTCAAGGCTGATTGCATCCTACTACCCGATAGATATGAAACTGGGGATTTTTTAGGGATGGATGTGATTCTATATCATATGCCGCCACCTGATCATCTGTCCGAAAACGCAACGAAAATCATGACACATTCCGATGTAATAAAAGCATTTGTTGAGATGGAAATGAATTCGCGAAACCCGTTACAGCCCAGAACTTATATCCAATCTTATATTGTGGCTCAATTTAATGCGTTGCAGATCGTGCTTGCGCGTATCGGCGGTCCTGCCATTCGGCTGGTATTCAAAAAGCTTGCCAAGAGTACATCCCGGTCAACGGGACTTCCGATTGTTATGGATAACGGGAATCTGAATTTTTCAAAAAAAGATATAGATATTAATGGCTACCGAAGTTTTATGCAAACATTATCAAATTATGCGGTAATCGTTGTCGGCAGGAATATCGTGAAACGAGAAATGCTGCTTGTGGATAAATTCGTAGGCCGTGGAACTCTTGAACTTATCTCCCCAGCGGATCTACGAATCTTTTCAGCCGAATAGGCAAGGAGATACAATGTCACAAAATCTTAATAAAAACAATGCTGTTTCTTCAAAAAGGAATGATGTATGGCCTGTATCTCTCGGGATTGGCGCCATTGTCATTATTGTTTTAATTTATATCCCAAGAATAGCCAGCTTGCTCGGACTATTTGTGGTGACGGTTATTTATGATTTTATCGTCATTGTCGCTGCTGCATGTGCGGCTTATTTGGCGGCCCGTTTATGGCGCATATTCGAGCGAGGCGAAACATTAAGCGTGATCTGGGGTAATATCGCCCTTGGACTAACCCTCTGGGCAATCGGTGAGATTATCTGGGCATCAGATTACCTTTGGGGAGGCAATCTACTCCCCTATCCTTCATGGGCCGATATCGTCTGGATCCTCGGTTATCTGGCGTTGATATTCGGTCTTGGCTTGAGAATATATACACTAAAAATCATCCCAAATAAAGCATGGCAGCGAGTTGTCCTTGCAATATACATATTGATATTTTTTCTGGTGATCTGGTTTATCTTAGTCCCCATTTTCACCGATTACACAACGACAAGAGTATTCGAAAAGGCGATCAACCTATTTTATCCAATTGGTGATTTGATTATTGGTTTTCTTGCCATATACCTTGTTCTGGTATTGATCGGCGGTACGCTGTTCAGTTCCTGGGGATTAATCGGACTGGGATTTTTATGTGCGGCAGTTTCTGACTTGTTTTACCCCCTGACTGTCTGGCGGGGAACTTACCAGGTAAACCCCGCTGAGGGTGTGGATCTCGTCAGTTTCACAATCGACATATTATATGTCGTGTTTTACGTACTTGTAGCAATTGGAATTTATAGGCAGGCAAAATCTGCAAATGCGATTTAAAGGTCACTTCAAATAAAAGGACCGGATGTTTTCACATCCGGTCCTTTTATTGCGAGTATAATCTTTTCCTTATGAATTTCTTAATCACCGGAGCCGCGGGATTCCTCGGCTCTTCTCTTGCAAATCACCTCGCGCGCGAGGGACATCAAATACGCGGCATAGATGATCTCTCGACAGGCGACCCTCAAGCCCTTGCGCCAGATGTCCATTTCACACGCGGGGATGTAAACGACCGTCCCAAGCTGTGGACCTTACTTCAGGATGTGGATGTAGTCTATCATCTCGCGGCGCGCGTTTCGGTCCAAGAATCAGTGTTATATCCCCGCGACTATAATGCGGTCAACGTCGGCGGGACTGTGGCGCTGATGGAAGCCATTCGCGACGTGGGAGTTAAACGCGTCGTTCTGGCGTCGTCCGGAGCTGTATACGGAGACTTGGGCGACTCAACCCTGATAGAGTCTGCTGCGACAAATCCGCGCTCCCCTTATGCAGTCTCAAAACTCGCAGCGGAATATTATGTGCGCACAATCGGCGGATTGTGGGGCATTGAAACTGTCAGCTTGCGGATATTTAATGCTTATGGTCCCGGCCAACACTTGCCGCCTTCTCACCCCCCCGTGGTGCCGCATTATCTTCGCCAGGCTCTGCGCAGAGGGACATTGGTTGCTCATGGGGATGGCGCGCAAACTCGCGATTATATTTATGTAGATGATGTAGTCAGCGCGATGGTAGCCGCATCCACTGCACCGAATATCAATAATCTGGTGATCAACATTGGCTCCGGAATAGAGACTGCCATCCGTGACCTCGTGCGCGCTGTGTTGGATGTGACGAACAGCAATGCCAATGTCGTCTACAATTCCCAAACCTCAGGCGGGGTCTCCCGCATGAAGGCCGATATAAATCTTGCGAAAGAAAAATTGAGATTTCAGCCATCGATAAAATTGGAGGATGGGTTAAGATTAACGCTTAAACGAGACCCCCGATTTAAATAGTTAAAAAGCGTTTACCACAGAGAACACGGAGGGCACAGAGTTTTTGTAAGTTGCGTCTAATGGATTAGGGCTTAGCCAAGATGATCGTATTTAAACAGCAAAAGAGGAAAAGATGAGAGAATTAAGTATGGATGAATTAAACAAGATCACTGAAACTATTATCGGCGCAGCGATTGAAGTTCATCGTCATCTTGGTCCTGGCCTGCTCGAGTCTGCTTATCGTGAATGTTTGTGTTACTAATTAATTCAGCATGGATATGGCGTTGAGCAAGAAGTTCCTCTGCCATTAACTTACAAAGAAGTAAAACTTGATTGCGGTTACAGGCTTGATTTACTTGTAAATGACGCTGTAATCGTTGAAATTAAATCAGTTGAAAATCTCGCTGGAATTCATGAAGCGCAACTGCTCTCTTACTTAAAAATATCAGGGGGCAAAATCGGCTTGCTTCTTAACTTCAATGTCAAAATGCTCAAACACGGCGGCATTAAGAGACTTGCCAATTAAGCCTCAAAAAATCTCCGTGCTCTTTGTGATCTCCGTGGTTAAATCTCTTCCCTCCCCTCTGCCCACCTCGTTCTACAATCGCCCGACATTAACTGTTGCACGCGAACTTCTCGGCACGCGGCTTGTCCATATTTCAAACGGAAAAAAACTTGTGGGGCTCATCACAGAAACAGAAGCGTACTTTGGGTTTGACGACCTCGCCAGCCACGCGAAGGCGGGCAGAACCATCCGCACTGACCCGATGTTTGGTCCGGCGGGACATGCTTATGTTTATTTCACCTATGGCAACCATTGGATGCTGAACGTGGTGACAGAAAAAGAGGGATTCCCGGCGGCGGTTTTGATCCGCGCGATTCAACCGATTGAGGGAATTAAGGTTATGATGGAGAGGCGCGGCGGACGTGATACGCTGGGACCCGGGAAATTGACTCAGGCGTTGGGAATCACCAAAAGCGAGAACTATGTCAATTTGACAGAATCAGCTTCCCGCTTAAGAATCGAGGCGGGGATTATTGTCCCCAATAAATGCGTGACGATTGGCGCGCGTGTGGGTTTAAATAAAACGCCGCAGCCGTGGTTATCCAAGCCGTGGCGTTTTTTAGTAAATGAACCGATCCTCAAATTTCAATAACCGAGGATCGAAAATCGTAGATCGAGGAGAAAGACATGGGATTACTTGAAGGAAAAAATGCGCTAATTTTTGGCCTGGCAAACGACAAATCGATCGCATGGGGCATCACGCAGGCATTCAAGCGCGAAGGCGCAAATATCGGGATCAGCTACGCGGGTGAAGTGCTTGAAAAACGTGTTAAGCCGCTGGCCGAGCAGGTGGATTGCAAATGGCTCGAAGAATGTGACATCACAAAAGATGAGCACATCCAGGCCACTGTTGAAAAAGCCGCGAAACATTTTGGCAAGATCGATGTATTAGTTCATTCGATCGCATTTGCGGGACGTGATGAATTGAGCAGGCCTTTTCACGAAACCAGCCGCGAGGGATTTAAGAATGCCCTGGAGATCAGCGCATTTTCGCTTGTTGCATTGGCACATGCTTTTCTGCCGATCATGAACCCTGGCGCGTCAGTCATGTGCCTTTCCTATTATGGTTCGGTCAAGGTTGTGCCATTCTATAATGTGATGGGCGTGGCGAAAGCCGCACTTGAAGCCTCAACCAGATATTTGGCATATGATCTTGGTCCGAAAAAAATTCGCGTCAATGCAATCTCAGCGGGTCCCATCCGCACTCTGGCGGCGGCCGGGGTGGGCGGCTTTCGTGATATGTACAAACACTTCGCAGAGGTGGCTCCCCTGCGCGAAAATGTCACGATCGAAGATGTGGGCAACTCGGCTGTTTTCCTTGCTTCTGATCTATCCGCACACATTACGGGTGAAGTTTTATATGTCGATTCTGGATTCAATATTATTGGGGTTCAGACCACCGAAAAGGATTTGAAAGGCGAGTAGGGAAATTAGGGATTAGATAATTAGGGATTAGGAAGGGCGGGTTGTACTTTGGTGCAATGTCCGCCCTTTTTGCTTTCTACGGTAAAATTGATTAGTATGTTCAAACGCCCCAACACCCCCACCGAAACTACATCCCAGCCTGTTCAAGCGGTTGAGCGTATTACCTCTGTGCTTGGCTCGGGAGTCATCTGGCATGGTTCAATCAACGGCTCAGGCGGCGTACGCATTGAAGGCGCATTCGAAGGCGAAATCGCGATGCGCGGTATGCTCGTCGTCGGCGAGACCGGACGCGTCACTTGTCAAAATGTGCGCGCGAATACGGTCATCGTGGCCGGCGCGGTACGCGGCAACATCACCACCCAAAAATTGGAAATTCGCTCCTCGGGGCGTGTTTGGGGCGACGTAGTTACAACCGCATTTGTGACCGAAGAAGGCGCCTTTCTGCGCGGACAAATTCGGATGGAAGAAACTGTCGAGCTTGACCTGGAACCTGCTCCCGAGACGACACCATCAGAAGCCGCCCAGGCAGAATCCATCGCCGCGACACCGATCGTCATCCCCGAACCTGCGCCTATACCTTTAGTTGAGGCTACACAAAAGACGAAGAGAAAGAAAAAAGACGAAGCCTGATCATCTCATCCCCTTCTCCTCTCCTAAAAACGAGAGGAGAATTTGTATCTTATGAAATATCAAGACCTGCAAATCCAAACTCAACGTGAATTTCCAAACAACGCCCGCACGCCGGGCTTCGGCTGGCTCGTGCGCGCCGGGTATGTGACTCGTCAAAACGAAATCCTGCCGCTTGGAGAACAGTTGATTTCACGGTTACAAAATTTATCCACTGACCCTTCTTTCCTCTTTCATCTTTCATTGCCCTTCCTTAACAACACCACTGAAACCTACTTTCCACTTTCTACAGGCTCCACCGAAATCATCCACTGCGAAGCCTGTAAATACACCGAAAGTCTCGAACTCGCACAATTTAAGAAAACACCTTTTCCGCAGGAGCAGGAAGAGCTACTTCCAGTTGAAAAAGTATTCACACCCGATTGCAGCACAATTGAGTCTCTTGCAAATTTCCTGAACATCTCCAAACAGAAAACAGCCAAGGCGCTATTGTATACGCGGACATCAGACAATCAATTCGTCTTCGTGGTTGTACGCGGCGACATGACCTTGAGTGAAAGAAAACTCAAGAACACAGTTGGCGAAGTCCGCCTGGCGACAGATGAGGAAATCACAAACGCAGGTGCGGTCATGGGGTACGCATCGCCTGTGGGATTGAACGCGAAGCTTGCGCTCATTATTGTGGATGATCTCATTCCACAATCGCCTAATCTGGCAGCGGGTGCAAACGAGATAGGCTATCATCTACTCAACACAAATTGCGGACGGGATTATGCTCCCGAAATTATCGCTGATTTAATCCAGACCAAAGCGGGCGATGCCTGTATAAATTGCGGCAATCCACTTTCTATTTACCCAACACTTCTATTGGCTACACGAGCTGAATTTAATTTCAAAAACATCCTGCTTGCCCTCGCTGAGACTCATCACAACGACAAAGGCTTGACCTTCCCCAAGTCCGCGGCGCCGTTTGATGTCTATCTCATGCACATCGCCGGCAAACAACTGGACACGCGCGCCAAAGCCGGGGAAATCTACAACGAATTGCGGAACGCGGGCGTTACAGTTATATTCGATGACCGCGACGAGCGCGCGGTCGTAAAATTCAACGACGCGGATCTGATCGGCTGTCCGATTAGAATTACAGTCGGGGAGAAAGCGCTGCAAAACGGGATGGTAGAATTGAAGCCACGCAATGAAAATGAAAATAAATTTATTGCGCTCGAAAAATTAATTGAGGAAATAAAATAGGGGCGATGCAATGCGTCGCCCCTGCAAAATAAAAAAATTATGAAAATCCCCATGTCTTCCCCCGATTTGAACGACGCAGACCGTCAGGCTGTTATTGATGTGATCAACACGCCCATCTTAAGCATGGGTAAGTACACAACTGACTTCGAAAAAACCTTCTGCGGCCTGACGGGTGCGAAGCACGCCATCGCTGTCAACTCCGGCACGGCGGGACTGCACCTGTGCGTCCGCGCCGCAGGAATTGGCTCCGGCGATCTGGTCATCACCACACCGTTTTCGTTCGTGGCTTCGTCAAATGCGCTTCTGTTTGAGAATGCAATTCCAATTTTTGTGGATATTGACCCGAAGACTGGAAACATAAATCCTGAACTGGTTGCCGACGCGGCGAAAAATATTGAGAAGTATCTTCCTCGTAAATCAAAAATCGAAAATCGTAAATTAAAAGCAATTCTGCCTGTGGATGTATTCGGTCAACCCGCCGATATGGACGCGATCAACGCGGTTGCAAAAGAGCATGGAGTAGTCGTCATTGAGGATTCGTGTGAAGCCTTGGGCGCGACCTATAAAGGAAAACAAGCGGGCACCCTCGCTGAATTTGGCGTGTTTGCATTTTATCCAAACAAACAGATCACAACAGGCGAAGGCGGTGTCATCATCACCAATGATGATAAAGCCGCGCACTTCATGCGTGCCTTGCGCAATCAGGGACGTGCGCCTGGCGATACCTGGTTACAACATACTTACCTCGGCTACAACTACCGCATCGACGAAATGTCGGCGGCGCTGGGCGCTTCACAAATGAATCGGCTGGATAAAATCCTCTCGAAACGGGAGCAGGTTGCGGCGTGGTATGAAGCGAGACTGTCTGAAATTGCGGGAGTGGAAATCCCATTTATTGAATCCTTCACGACGCGCACATCCTGGTTTGTTTATGTCATCCGTTTTGATATAAAGATCAATCGCGATGAAATGGCAAAGCGGCTTGACGCGCGCGGCATTCCTGTGCGCCCGTATTTTTTGCCGATCCATTTACAGCCGTACATGGTTGAAAAATTTGGCTGGCGCGAAGGCGACTTTCCCGTAACCGAAGACCTCGGCAGACGCGGACTCGCGATCCCCTTCAGCGGCGTGATGACCGAAGAACAAGTTGATTATGTTTGCACAATCATTCGCGAGGAGCTAACGTTAAACGTTTAACGTTGAACGTTTTTCCCCCATGAACGTCGGACACTTCCCCCCACCCAAACAACGCGGCTTGATCATTCACGGTATCGTTATCTTTGTATTGGCGGTTATTGCCATCATAGGATTCACCAATCTTACACGCGCAGAGGTTGGTCCGACATTTTTGATCTCTCTTTTGGTCGCGCTGGCATCGTTTACGCCGATCCCGTTTTTTATTTATCGCGCATATTCTTTATTGAACGCAGATTATCATCTTGACCGCGACAGCCTTGCCATTAAATGGGGTTTGCGCTTGGAAGATATTCCGCTGACCGATATTGAATTCATCCGCTCATCAGAGGACCTGACC
>JANODZ010000008.1:0-1886 GCA_031412935.1 Anaerolineales bacterium | reverse complement strand
GGAGTTGAAAGAAATACGGGTGTATTGGATGGAGTTACAGATGGGGTGAAAGTAGCAGTTGCTGTATTCGTGGGAGTAAAAGTTGGGGTGGGGCTCGGAGTATTCGTAAGGGTCGGGGTATTTGTAAAAGTTGAAGTAAATGTGTTTGGTTGGAAGGGAGTTAATGTGATTGTGAGTGTTAAAGTTTGTGATGGTGTTATGGTTATCGTGGAGGTTTGGGTGATCGTGCCAGTTACAATAATTGGCGTCAGGCTGAGGGTTGGAGAGGGAAGTGTGCCAGTCAGCGTGAGGGTGACAGTTAACGATGGGGTTGGGGTTGCCGTTGTTCTCACATCGGGTGCAAGTGAAAGCGCGATAAACCCAATACAATAACAGGGAATGGTGGCGATGATGACGGCAAGAATCCTCTTACGGCGGCGTGTGCGTGGCGCTTCTACTTCAAACATATCGTGTCGATTATAATCCAACATTATCCAGACGCTACGCATTAGAAATAGCTCAAAATAATCCGCAGATTTATCCGCAGGTTTATCAGATTATCCAGATTAAAAAAACTGCAAAGTCGAATTCGATTGTAGATAGAGCTCCTCCTTTTGTTTTCACAGGATATACTTCGCCATCCACAGGATACACTTCGTTATGATTCCGCTTCATTTACATATTTCAGGTTTTCTATCCTATCGTGATCCCGTTGAATTGGACTTCAACTCCTTTGACCTTGCGTGCATTTCTGGTCAGAACGGCGCCGGAAAATCATCCCTGCTGGACGCGATTACATGGGTCTTGTTTGGCGAAGCCCGTGGAAGAGGCACAGACATTATCAATTTGAATTTGGACGTAAAAGCCGCTGAAGTCGCGCTGACATTTAGTTATGAGGGCAACGTCTTTCGGGTACAGAGGAGCCTGCCGCGCGGAAAAAGCACAGTGCTTGAATTTCAAGTGCTTGATCGCAGGCCGCAAACCGTGGAAAGTAATGCTGAGGGTGAGTGGAAGCCGCTCACAGAAAAAACCACACGCGATACGCAGGCGCGCATTGAGCAGACCTTGCGGCTCGATTATGAAACCTTCATCAATGCCTCCTTCTTTTTACAAGGCAAAGCCGACCAATTTACGCAAAAGAAAGCCAGTGAGCGTAAAGCGGTTTTGAGCACCATTCTCGGGTTGGAGATTTGGGATACTTATAAAGACCGCGCTTCTGAAAAACGCAAGCTGCTTGAATCTGATGTTCAAGGCATTGATGGCCGGGTGGCGGAGATCGATGCGGAACTTGGCGAGGAAGATCTTCGCAGAAATCGTTTGGCAGAACTTGAGAGCTCAGTAAAACAATTATCGTCCACGCGTGCAGTGCAGGAAGCCGCGCTGGAAAATATCAGAAAGAACGCTGCGTTACTCGATCAACATCGAAAACTGGCTGAGACGTTATCAAGGACACTTGAACGATCTCGTGCAGCGCTGGATGTGCTTGAAGCTCGTCTGGCAGAGAAAGGAACTGAGCGCGGCGTGTATGCAGATCTTGTTCGCCGCGCAAAAGAAATTGAATCCGCGTATCAGGCCTGGCAAAAAGCTCAAAAAGAGTTGAGAGAACTTGATCAGGTTGCTGGGAAATTTCGCGAGCGCGAAAAAGAACGCGCGCCTTTGCAAAAAAAGATCGCGGTGGAAAAGGCCACCCTGGAAGAAGAACAGCGCGGGTTATTAGTTGAACAGGAGGAAATTAACTATCAAGATTCCTCCATCAAGGATTTGAGCGCACAGATCAAGAAAGCAAATCTTGCTTTAAAGGAAGAGGAAGCCAACGCTTTAAAACGAGCGCAGTTGGAAAATAATAAAAAAAATGATGCGCGCGAGAAACAGGCGGCATTAAAAGCAGAGAATGAAGCGCTTAAAGA
>JANODZ010000007.1:0-5965 GCA_031412935.1 Anaerolineales bacterium | reverse complement strand
ATGGGTTTTGCGCCGTTCCAAGAACCAGGGATTTTGGTAAATATATATGCTAAGAATACAAAATCTCTCCGCCTCTTATCAGAACCATCAAGTCTTGCACGATATTTCCTTCGATGTAAAAAGTGGCGAGGTGCTTGCGCTCATTGGCCCAAACGGCGCGGGCAAGTCCACGATCATTCGCGCCGCGAGCGGAGTGATTCCGTCCACAGGAAATATTCGCGCCAATGATGATGATTTCCATGCACTGACTCCCCTCCAACGCGCGCGCTATCTCGCTGTTGTCTCTCAAGCGATTTCATTGCCGCCCGCCTTCACCGTTTGGGAGACTGTTTTGATGGGGCGTACTCCTTATCTCGGATTTTTAGGTCACGCTTCTTCCCATGACGAAGAACTGGCTCGGCAAGCCCTGAGCAGAGTCAACGCCTTGGCATTTTCCGAACGCCGCGTCGGCGAGTTATCCGGCGGCGAAGCGCAGCGTGTATTGCTGGCGCGCGCCTTATGCCAATCCACGCCGATACTTTTTCTCGACGAACCCACCGCGCATTTGGATCTGCAATATCAAGTCAGCTTGCTGGAGTTGGTGCATGAACTTGCTCACAAGGAAAACCTTGCTGTGCTGGTTGCACTGCACGATCTAAACCTCGCCGCCCATTTTGCGGATCGTATTGCGCTGCTGGTCGGCGGTCATCTCACAGCCATTGGCACTCCCCGCGAGGTATTGACCTCGGAATTAATATCTCATGCTTATTGCCTGCCTGTGCAAGTGGTCGAACACCCATTTTTGGGAGGTCCATTGGTGCTGCCTGAAAAATCCAGGTAGATTTATTTGTAGAACCGCTTTGCGAATACCCGCATTGCGTTCAATCGTGCAGCTTTCCCAACTCTTCCCACCTGTGATACGCCCGTACTAATTCATCCTGCATTTCTTTTAACTGATTGACCACTTGAGTGATCGCAGCGCTGTCTTGTTGATAGAAAGTTGGAGTCGCCATCATAACATTCAGGGCATGAATATCGCCTTCAAGTTTTTCAATGCTTTGCGGTAATTCGACAAGTTCGCGCTTTTGGGATTCAAGTGCGCGTTGTTCCTTATAGCTGGGTTTTTTATCTGACGAAGACCGCGCTTCATTTTCCTGGCCGGCAACTGGTTTGCGCTGCTTTGAATCTGGTTTCGCTGATTCATTCTGACGCTGCCATTCATCATAACCGCCGACAGTTTCTGTCACTTGTCCGCTGCCATCCATCGCATTGGTGCTGGTGACAATATTATTCAGAAAAGCACGGTCATGGCTGACGAGTAACAATGTTCCTTCGTAATCAAGCAAAAGGTTTTCAAGGATTTCCAGGGTTTCAACATCCAGATCGTTGGTGGGTTCATCCAGCACGAGCAGATTTGCAGGCTGGGCGAACAGACGCGCCAGCAATAAACGATTGCGCTCGCCGCCGGAAAGCGCGCTGATCGGCGCGTTGACACGGTCTTTGGAGAATAGAAAATCTTCGAGGTAAACGTTTAGGTTGCGCGACCTGCCGTTGATGGTGACGTTGTCACTGCCCTGTCCCACATTATCCAAAATGGATTTGCTCTCATCCAACTGCGCGCGTAGTTGATCAAAGTAGGCGATTTCCAAATTTGTTCCATATTCCACCGTTCCATTTTGCGGAGTCAACTCGCCTAAAAGCAATCGCAGCAAAGTTGTTTTGCCAGAGCCGTTTGGGCCGATGATGCCGATCTTGTCGCCGCGTTGAATGGTTGTCGTGAAATCACGGACGATTACCCGATTTCCGATCGCGTAATTAATATTTTCAACTTCGATCACAATTTTGCCTGAGCGTTTTTCTCCCTGAATCTGCATGCGCGCTTTGCCAGGGCGTTCACGACGCTCAAGGCGCTGCTCACGCAAATGTTTAAGCGCGCGCACGCGTCCTTCATTGCGTGTGCGGCGAGCCTCAATGCCTTTGCGAATCCAGACTTCCTCTTGAGCCAGTTTTTTATCGAAGAGAACATTTTGCTCCGCTTCGGCAGAGAGCATGGCTTCTTTGCGTTCGAGGAATGTGGTGTAACTGCAATTCCAATCGAACAGGCGGCCACGGTCCAGTTCAACGATGCGGGTGGTTAGCTTTTGTAGAAAGACGCGGTCATGCGTTACGAATAATAATGTTCCGCCCCAACGTTTTAGAAAACCTTCCAGCCAGTCAATGGATTCGATGTCGAGGTGGTTGGTGGGTTCGTCGAGCAGCAAAAGCTCAGGGTCACGCACCAGTCCTCGGGCCAGCATGACGCGGCGCTTCATCCCGGCCGAAAGGGTTTCGAAGAGCGCATCCGGTTCCAATTGCATGCGTGAGATGATTTGCTCCACCTGGAGTTGTCCCTGCCAATGATGCTCATCGTGGGTTGGCGGCGTGTCCAGTCCCCTTGCGACGATGTCAAAAACTTTGCCAGCAACATCCGCTGGAACTTCCTGAGGTAAATAAGCCACACGCAAATTTTGCTGACGGGATACAGCTCCGCTTTGCGGGAAAATATCCCCATTGACCAGCTTGAGCAAAGTGGATTTGCCCATGCCGTTGCGGCCCAGCAGCCCGACCCATTCGCCTTGCTCGATCTGTAAGTTGATCTCTTCGAATAATCGCGGGCCGCCAAAGCCGAGGGTTACGTTTTGTAAACTAATTAATGCCATAAATGATTTATTTCCTTAATACTCCCGCTAATTTTGATGTATCTTTCAGGATCATATCCGCGCCCATTCTTCGCAGTTCAGGCTCTTCTCCGAATCCGCACAACACTCCTACAGTTTGCGTTCCAGCAGATTTGCCCGCACGCATATCCACAGTGGTATCCCCGATCATCAGGCAATTTTCAGGAGCAACATTCATCTTTTTTGCGGCAAGCAAAACTGGGTCGGGATAGGGTTTGGTATGCGCCGCCGATAAACCGGTGATGATCACATCGAAATATTTCACCAGGTCGAATTGCTCAAGGAAAGCCATGGTGCCGTGTTCATCGCGCGCGCTGACAACTGCCATCGGGTAGCGTCCGTGCAATTTTTTGAGCATTTCATTCACACCGGGTACAAGCAGGAATTTTGTGGACGATTGTTTACGATGGCGGGAAAGCCAGTTGATAACCACGATCATCTCATCGTCAATACCAAGCTTGTCTGCCAGACCGAGCAGGGCGTTGCCGGGCGCTTCAACCCACATCACGATGCGGCGCGCCGAATGCTCGGGGTCTTTAAAAAGAAAGCCTGGAAAAAAACGCGAAATTTTCCGCACGTAAAGGTCGTCGGTGTCACTCAGGGTTCCATCCACGTCAAAACACAGGGCTTTAATACGGGTTAGATCAAGGGACATGCTGCAATTGTACCAAAGGGGTTATTCCAAAAACATTGCGTAGTATAATTTATAGAGCATTGCATAAATTGTTAAACAAAAATCCAAATTTGCTCATAGATTGACACTTGGAAGTTTAGAAATTAATAATTTTGAACAATAAGAAATATATGGCTGAAGACCGTTCCCGCTTTTTACTTGAATTATTGATCAAAGTTAACCGTGAGGTCGCCGCTGCGTTGGACCTGCGTACGGTATTGCAGCGCCTGCTGTTTGCCGCTATTCAATATGTGGGCGGCGAACGCGGCAGTATTGTGGTCATGGACGATCATGGGAAGCCGATAGATGCGACCATTGTATATGGCAAGCAATTACATGAACATACAACCCAGCAACTGCGTGATACGCTCGAGCGCGGCCTGGCTGGGTGGGTGATGCAGCATCGTAAATCTGTTCTTGTCCCAGATACCAGTAAAGATGACCGCTGGCTGGTGCGCGATGATGATTCTATAGAAAAGAGCGGTGCGAAATCGGCGATCTGTGTGCCCTTGATGGCGCGTGAACATTTGGTGGGAGTGCTGACCCTGGTGCACTCCGTCCCGAATGCTTTTTCTGAGGAGCATCTGGAGTTGATGCAAGCTATTGCCGATCAGGCGAGTGTGGCTGTTTATAATTCACGCTTATATACAGAGAGTCAACGGACAGCGCGGGTGATGTCTGCCCTGGCAGAAGGGGCGGCGGCGATTAATGCTTCGTTGGATTTACCCGATGTATGGCGCCGGATCCTAAACCAGACTATGCAAGCTTTACAAGTTGAGACGGTGGCTTTGGCTCTGATCGAACCAGGGAGTGATGATCTTGTTTTCCAAGCTGCTGCAGGACAAAACTCCGCCAATATCCTTGGCAAACATCTTCTCGATCAGCATGGATTGGCGGGTTTGGTTGTGGGTAGTGGACGCGGGTTGATAGTTCCAGATGTCAGGATTGACAGCCGTTTTAGTGACGTGGACAAGTTCGGGGGAGTGGAAATGCGGGCTGTCTCTATTGTTCCGATTCAATCTCAGGGGAAGGTCATCGGCGTGCTTGAGGCGATTAATCCAATTTCCGGCTCATTCGATCTGGATGCATTGTTGGTGATGACTGGTTTGGGAGACCTTGCAGGAACCACGATTCAGAACGCGCGATTTTTGGAGCGGCTGAAAAAAGCGCACGAACGTTATCGTGAATTATTTGAGGATAGTGTTGACCCGATTTTGATAACCGATTGGGAAGGCAAAGTATTGGAAGCGAATAGACAGATGGTCACATTTAGTGGTTATAGCAAGGAACAATTACACACAATGAGTATCGGCCAGCTGCATGAAATCAAGTGGATTAGTACCGGATTGAATTTTGAAACGCTCAAACGTGATAATGAATGTATTTATGAATCCATTTTACATAAGCAGAATGGCGAATCGGCCCCTGTGGAAATTCACGCCCACTCGGTGGAATTTGAAGAGACTAATTCTGTTCAATGGATCCTGCGCGATATTATCGAACGCAAAGAACTGGATGACATGCGTAAAGATATGACAGACATGATCTATCACGATATACGTTCGCCGCTTGGAAATATTGTCTCAAGCCTGGAAATGATGAGTTCTATGATCCCCGAAGACGAGACAACGTTTTCCCTGCTCAACATTGCCAAAAATTCCGCCAGCCGCATTCAGCGTTTAATTAATTCTCTGCTTGATATCGATCGTCTTGAAGCCGGCACTCAAATAACTGATCAACATGCGGTGGATCCGCTTGCATTGGTGCGCGAATCCATTCGAGATGTAGAACGGGCGGTGTCCGGTCGGGAACAAGTGCTCGAGAATAAAGCAGTCAACGTTCTTCCCCTCGTCTGGGTCGATGTGGATATGATCTATCGCGTGTTTATTAACCTGTTGGAGAACGCCATCAAATACTCCCCAATCGGCGGACACATTGAGATCGGCGCAAAAACAACCGACGGAGCCGCGGTTAAGTTCTGGGTGCGCGATAACGGCCCCGGAATTCCCGCTGCAGATCTTGACCGAATTTTTGATAAATTTACCCGCTTGCGTGGAAAAAATAATCCCAGCGGCATCGGTATAGGATTGTCTTTTTGCAAACTTGCAGTACAAGCCCATGGCGGGCAGATTTGGTTGGAAAGTGAGCCGGGTAAAGGGACCACTTTCTGGTTGACACTGCCTGCTGCAAAAAAGAAGGCAACGGGTCAGCTAACGCGTCAAACGGGCAGGTTGACAATGAAGTAAGATAAAAAATAACCTTTTCTGATCCCATTCTGACCATTCGCAGAGCATAGAGACGGGAAATTCCTCATCAGCGCGGATGACGAGAATATATTTTCACCATTTTATTTTTTTTTCAGGAGTAGTATGCAGGAAATAATCAAAAACGTTTATATCGAAGATCAATTCTCTGGTGTAACACTGGGTGTGATCGTCACTCCGCGTGGGTTGATCCAAATTGACGCGCCTCCCTCACCGGAAGATGCACGCTCGTGGCGGGCGGCACTAATGAATCTGGGCGGCGGCATGGAACGCATACTCATTAATCTCGATGCTCATCCAGACCGGACACTTGGCGCGCGTGCCATGGATTG
>JANODZ010000006.1:0-2685 GCA_031412935.1 Anaerolineales bacterium | reverse complement strand
TGAGGGCGGCTCAACGACCAAAGCATAAGACCATGTGCCGCTTTCATTCATCAATGCGGCTGTTTCATAAGGTGTGAGCAGGAATTCAAAATCCTGTCTTGCCATAAAATCCACGATCAATTTGTGTGATGGCCTTTCTATTTTGAAACTTTTTTGCACGCGTCCAAGGAAATACTTTGCGCTTTCGTGGGAAAGCTGAAAGCGGGCTGCGATACTTTCGAATGGTTTGAGATTGTCCATGTATTTATTTTACCTGATGGTTTGTTTTGCGGAACATTAAGCTAGATTGCTTGTCCGGATCTCGTCAAATCTGTTGTGTATTTAACAAGCGGTGAATTTTTGAGGCAGCTAAGACAGAAAAGTATACAAAAGGCGAAGTGCATGGTTGTATTGTTTGCGGCAAGCTATATCAGCTCTATGTGGTCAATGATGCAAGCGGGATATTTATTGACTGGAAGGTGATGAGCGCAGGCGCAATGCATGTGCCCAATCCGCGACGGCCCTTGGTGGCCTGCAAAAGCCGCTCTGATGAACAAATTATATTTGCGGTGAACAGGGCATATGGCCCGCAAAAAGAGGATGATGACTGAGATCTGCGGGTTTAAAAAAGTCGTGCGAATTAACTAATTCACACGACTTATTACTTCTTGCGTTTTACTTTTACCGGCTATCCACAACCACCACCAGATTTATCGCGTTTCAACTGCAGGATGATCTTGGCTTCAAATTCCAATTTTTCATATTCGATCGGGTCGGGGGAGCACGATTCGTACCGACTTCCTAATGCTGCAGGGAAGATGTAGTCCAATTGGTCGTCACCAGCATTCAGGGCGGGATGAAGCGCTTTGTCATCCTTGCCGAAGAATGCGATCCAGTTGTTAACTCCGCCTTCGAGGACGTATACATTCTGCACACTTAATCCGACTAGAATTTTCCAGGCTTTGATTGCGGCAGTTTCATCATTGCTCATCAAGATAAAGACTGTGTTAGCGGGCGGCTCGCTTAGCAAAACTGGGACAATTTCTGTGAGACGATCCAGCGGGACGGTGACTGCGTTTTCAATGTGATACAGGTTGTAATCAGCCTCAGAGCGTACATCGAGATAAACAGGATTCATAGACTGATTGTATTTTGCCTTGAAGGCTTCGGCAGGTGTGATGAAGACATAGCGTTGTTCAAGCATGCTGTCTGCTGAAAAGAGCACAGGCTTTTCAGCCACGGTGCGTGTAAATTTGACCTTGTTATATTTTTCTTCAAGCGAGGGATTTCCAATCACAAGAACGAGAAGCGCTGCGGCAAATAAAGCCACTGCGCCCGCGATACGGAGTTTGGGTTCCTTGCTCAAATCCTTTTTGCCGAAGATGCGTTCAAGTTGTTCGCCGCCCCAGAACATAAAGAGCGCCATAAGGATGACAATCACAACTACCACGCCAACGGGAATGCCAAAGACTTGATCGAGAGTCAAACGTCCGTAATAACCTGCGTTGGTGTACCAGCCATCAAAATATTTTTCAGTTTCACCAAAGAGGAACGCGCCGACAAACCCGCCGAGCATAAATAACATGCCATCGATCTTGCCTGTTGATGCGGATGCCAAAGATGTCGTGGGGCAAAACCCGCCAACAATAAAGCCGACGCCCATGATCAACCCGCCAAGAATTCCGGAGGCGAGATAAGTTGGGTTGACCCAGACCTGACTGAAATCGAGAATGCCAAGCCCGACCGCGCCGAAGAGCAGCACCATGGCAACGGTGATGGCGGTGAACATTACTTTGAGTACGGTCAATTCAGTAAAATAAAATTGCGCTGCTAGTTTTCGCGAATCGCCAAAGCCAGACATTTCAAGCGTGTATCCAAATGCGAAACCGATCACGGCGAAGAGCACATATGTCCACGGGTTGGATGCGCTGACTGCTATAAAAGATTGAAGGGGGAAATTCATGAGTGACTCCTTGAAAAACGTTGGAACGTTTTAACGTTTGCACGTTCCAACTTTTTACAACCACAACTTTCTTACAAAATATGCGACAGCGTACGCGCCGCCGAAGATGGCGAACATGATCGCCCAAGAACCAGCCGCGAGAGTCGCGCCGCCTGAGAGGGCTTGTCCTGATGTGCATCCGCGTGCCAGGCGTGCGCCATAGAGAAAGAGTACTCCGCCGAGAAATGACATCAGCCAGCGCGTGCGGTTGGAGATGTTGGGACCTTTTGTGGTCATGAATTTCAGGCGACCATTGAAGAAGCCGGATGAGAAGCCGCCGAGCAATGCCCCGAAAAATACGGGCACGATCCAATCGTCCAGCGGATTTTTATCTCCACCCGCCATCTTCAAGAGATAGGGTGTATTGTCCACGTGTGATGGTGCGACAGCGTCAACGAGTGCGGCGTCAATGCGGCTGGTTGCGCCTGATGAGCCAAGCCCGTTACCAGTTAGGAGGAATGCGAAGAATAAAACAATTCCCAAAACAATTCCGCCGAGGTACGGATGCACATAATCTTTTTCTGGTCTATTGAATATTGATTTTCTTGTTTGAGTAGTCATTTGTTACTCCATATTATAAAAAATTAAACACGAAGGACACAAAGTACACAAAGGTTTAAGGCTGATTGAGAAATTTTGCAAAAGGAAATTTCATCTTTCATCTTTCATCCTTTATCCTTGCTCTCATGTACTTCTACTTCTTC
>JANODZ010000005.1:0-2334 GCA_031412935.1 Anaerolineales bacterium | reverse complement strand
GAATCGTGGATAGCCTTCATTTGAAATATAATTATTTTCTACAACTCTAACCGCTGCTGCAGGGGTCGGCCTAATAGATTGGGTCAACTCGGGTACGACGACCGTCACAGCGACTGCGCCCGATTGCGAGACATCCAATTGCAAAACTTCAGAGATGACGGCGGGTTCGCTGACGACACGAATTTCAAGCAGACCGGGTTTGTCCAAACCAAATGCGGCGCGCGCCACGCCTTGCGAAGTGACGGCTTCCACTTGTTTCAAAATTCCACTGCCTTCGCCGCTAAGCAGCATTGAGAATTGAACGACGGTACCATCCGGGACGGAGTGGCCATTATTATCGATAATTGCGCCGGTTCGGATTGCGATGGTATCGCCAATTCTAAAAAGCGGAATAGGCGTCGGTTCGGGGGTGGTCGGCGACCCAGTTCCTATCGGAACAGTTTCAAGGTCGAGAAAGAGCGGGATGATCTGATCTGGGTTTGGATACATGACCGAAATCAAATCGTAACCAACCGCCGAGATCGAGACAGGCGAATCTCCCACCGGGGTCAGTTCCTGAAAGAGTAACCGCGCGGCTACATCTACAAATTGAGGTTGTTTACTGTAAAGCGCGTAATATGCGGTAAATTTTGATACAGTGGTCGTATCAAAATAGTAAGGCGCGCCGAATGAAAAAAGGATGACATGCTTTCCTCGTAACAAGTCTGGCCGTTCACTTAAGAAGCGGCTGATCAGCTCAGTTTGTCCCTGCGCAGCATCCGTGATCGAAATGATTACCCAATCTGCGCGGTTAAGATCATCTTCCATAAAGGGAATATCAACGACATCCACCAAAGATTGTAAATTTTGAAACGAGTAGGATGCAAGCTTAAAATTATTCGTTTGAGCTCCACTCTGCGGGCCGTATAACTGCAGAACCGCTTGTTGCATTGCGCCGACTGCGATCGCTGGTTGCTCAATACATGTGCTGCATTGTTTGATATTGAGGGTGTCTGTAATGAAGACAATGCTTTCATTTGCCTGAGGAGGGAGGGGAATTACATTGGCAAGGTCTTGCAGAGCCGGGCTGATGAGGCTTGCGGAATTTCGCGCCACTTCAAAAGTAACTTCAGACGCTGTGCCAATCTCTGCCAATTGACTTGCAGGCGCAATAACATTTGAAAGTGAAAAATTTTTGTACACCCGAAACTTTGCGGCAAGAATGCGAGTCACCGACACGTCCACGCGTTGGGCAAAAGCGGAATCTTCCCTGTATTTCTGCGCAAAGAAATCAAGGATACGCGTTGTTGTTGTATAAGTATCGGGAGAATCGCTTGAGTTGATATTGCCCAAATAAAGCATATCATTGCCGGCCAGGAACGCATCCCGCGCGGCGGTACGCGCAGAGAATTGTCCGCCGCCGGTTGTATAAAATTCACTGACAGCGCGTGTGCCGATATCATCACTAATGACCAACCCTCCTTCAGATTGCCAGGCCGCAAATTGCGGCAACGCCAGGATTTGATTCAACGCCTGTGGATCAAAACTAATCGGCCGGGTGGTTGCGCGAATATTTCCCTGAAAACCTTGATAACGAATATGAGAGACCAGCAAACCATCCACGGTTGATTCTGAAGGGGGCGTATTGCCGGTAACATCAAAAAAAGGCGCAAGTTCAATCTGCTTAAGCTGCTCAAGAGATTTACGAACCGTTGAAACTTCCACTTCTGGCAGGCGGTCTGACCCGCCCACGCCCGGAAAATGTTTTGCGATCACCAGCAATTGATCGTGACTGCCATTATGCAAGCCAGCCACATAAGCGCGGCCCATCGCCCCAACCCAAAAAGGGTCGCCGCCAAAAACACGCGTTCCCAAGTCGCCGCCTGATACAGCCGGAGCATCCAACACATCCAGTGAGGGACCCAGATATAAATTAAAACCAAGCGCGGCAAGTTCACGTCCGCTCACTTCGCCTACACGTGTGGCAAGTTCAGTGCTCCAGGTTGCCCCGACTGCCATTTCACTTGGCAGTGGGGTAAGCCCGCTTAAAATTTGATCGGTGGGATAGCCATTTCCCTCCTGGGCGATGCCGATAAAAAGCGGCACATACGCGGAATCAAATGCATTTCCGGTAGCTGGGTTTATATCCGGGGTTTTTGAAGCAGTCCACTCCAATTGCTGAATCCTGTTAATCAGCGATTGGGCCTCGGTTACGGTATCCGGCTGCGTCACAAAATTGTCATTCTCTGCAAGCAGAACTACACCACCGACATGATATTGAGTCATCAGGTCATAGATCTGAGAGGTGGCGCTCGTGTCAGTTCCTGTAAAAGTAACCAGAAACAATTGACCGAC
>JANODZ010000004.1:0-7562 GCA_031412935.1 Anaerolineales bacterium | reverse complement strand
TTTAAGCTGCTCAACTTTTTCTTCCAAACCACTTAAGCGTATTCGGTGCCAGATCATATCAATGAATATGATGGTGAAGGCGAAGAGTCCGAAGAAGAATGCGATTTTCATGTCGCCGGACATGCTCATTTTTTCCTGATTTGCATTTGCGACGCCAATGATAACCGGATGGATGGAACGGAAAAGACGAATGACCATAAAGGTGATCGGTGCGCTGATACCGCCCAGCAGTGTGTAAACCGCCCCAAAACGCGCGCGTTTTTCCGGTTCCTCAATTCCCTGACGGAGCATGAAGTAGGCGATATAGATGAGCTCGGTGATTGCGGCAGTCGTCAGACGCGGATCCCAGGTCCACCAGGTGTTCCAGGCCGGGCGCGCCCAGATGGAACCGAGGCAAATGGTAATAAAGAAGAAGACAGTGCTGACTTCCACTGCGGCAACTCCAAATTTATCCCAGAGCATATTTTTGGTGGCGAGATATGCAATGCCGGCCAGGGCCGCGAGCATAAAGCCCAGCAATCCCACCCAGGCTGTGCCGATATGAAAATAGAAAACGCGCTGCACCTCTCCCATGATCAATTCGGTGGGAGCAAATATAAGCGCGAGATATGTGGCGATTGCCAATACGAGAATGGAAACAATGTCGAGAATTTTTAAAGCGAGTGGTCTGGGTTGCATAATTACTCCTTGGTAACGATTTTGGATTTACGATTTTGGATTAACGATTTACGAACTATAGAACTACACAACTACCTGACTACCCAACCAACTATTCTTCCACTACAAAATCAAATGCCATAAAGGCGGCAGCAATGAAGATCACATCATAGACGATCAAAATATTAAGCGGCGTGGCAATCTCTACGATCCCGGCTCCAGCCAATAAACCGCTGCTGGCTTTGACAGATGCGAGCAGAACAGGCATCACAACTGGAAACAATAAGATGGGCAGTAATATTTCGCGCGTGCGCGTCTGCGCAGACATGGTGGAGAGCAATGTGCCTACAGCGGTATATCCAATTGAGCCAAGCAGGATCACGCCGAGCAGGTCAAGCCGAAATAGATTTACATTGTACAACACGCTGTAAACCGGCAGGACGATCGCTTCCACCACCAGCATGAAGACCAGGTTGCTGATGGCCTTGCCAAAATAAATAGCGGAGCGATCCACCGGCGCAAGCAGGAGTCCGTCCATGCAGCCGCGATCTTTTTCCACAGCCATCGAACGGTTGAGCCCGAGTGTGCCTGCAAATGCAAAGGTTGCCCATAATACGCCCGCGTTGACAGCCTTACGCACCTCAATGTCCAATTCCAATGCGAAGTTAAAGATAATGATTACCAAAAGAGAAAAGACCAGCATTGCAGAAACCAACTCAAATGAGCGGAACTCAGCCGCGAGGTCTTTTTGCACGATCGCAAGAGTTGCCTTTAAGAGCGAAGGATGAGGGGTGAAGGATGAGGGTTGAATATGATCCACCTTCTGCTCTCGGCTCGCTGCTTTTTGCTTTTTACTTTTTACTTTAATATCCATAATTATTCCGTCAACGCCTGTTTATAAAATGCAAGCAGATTGGTTTGCTTTAATTCTTTTTTGGAAATGGAAGCAGTGATCACACCGCGTGAAAGAATGTCAAAACGGGTGGCAAGCTCTTCGGCGCGGGCAAGATCATGTGAGGTCATAACCACGGTGCGCCCTTTCGCGGCGACTGAGCGCAGTACATCATCCAGCATTTCGGAGGCATCTTGATCGAGTCCGGTATAGGGTTCGTCAAACAGCATCACCTCGGGGTCGTGAATTACGGCACGGCCAATGGCCAGACGCTGCTGCATTCCACGTGAAAAGGTGCGCACCAGATCTTTACGGCGATGTTCCAGGTCGACCATTTTCAATACCTCGTGGATGCGTGCTTCCATATCCCCAATGCCATACATACGCCCATAGAAGCGCAGGTTTTCTTCCGCGCTGAGATCAGGATATAACAACGGCAGATGTGAGACCACCCCCAACTTTGCGCGGACTTGCGCGGCTTGATCCGGCAGCGGATGCCCGGCAACTTTCACTGTGCCCAGAGATGGGCGCGAAAGGGAGGAGAGAATTCGTAGAAAAGTAGTCTTGCCTGCCCCATTGGGCCCCAGCAACGCCACGAATTCGCCAGGCTCCACTGAAAAATCCAGCCCGCGCAGGATGGTCTTGTATCCAAATCTTTTGACGAGTGTTTTGACTTCGATCATATGAGTTTAAGTAATGTTGCAGGTTTCAGGTTGCAGGTTGCAGGTTTAACTTTCAACTTTCAACCTGCACCCTTTTTCTATTACTTCCTTTTCAGCGCGCCCTTCAATTCACCACGCCGCGTTTGATAGGTTTCATCGGAAAGCTTGCCGGCTCGATGCAGGTCATCCAAAGCAATGATCGCATCCATGATGGAATCAGCATCGTCGAAGTCATCTCCATGATCCTCTTCTTCATCCATATCTGCAGCGCGTTTGCGGTCACGCATGAACATCCACACCCCTGCGAGGATCAGTACTATCCCGAATGTGCCCAGGCCGATCAAGAGTGTTTTATTTTGAGTCACATCCGGGTTGACCGCAGTTGTTTCAGGTTTGCCTGTCAGGATGAATTCATAACTGCGGCCCTTATCCAAACCCGCGCCAGTGTAAACATGGAAGTTCGTGGTTTGTATCGGTTGTATGCCGCCATCGGTTAATAGGTCGCTTTTTGCTTCCACACCTTCAGGCAGGAACAAAGTTAATGCATTGATAGGGAGCAGCGCGGGTTGTGAGATGGTGATCTCTTCAGTTTTTATTACGGAGGAGAACACGATCAACCCATAAGGCGTTGTGCTGGGCGGCATGGCGAGTCCATTATCCATCGGCACGAAAGACGCGCTATCCTGCGCGGCTTCATAGCCAAGTTTTTCTGATCCGATTGGGAAGGCAATGAAGGGAATAATTTGATCTTCGCCAAAGTTGACGATCACTGTTTCGGCGCCTGTGTTGGTGATCGAGTACACCGCAAAAATTTGCACCGTGCCTTCGCTTGCAAAATCAAAGAACATTTGCAGTGATTCTATTTTCAATGCAGAAGTATCTTCTGTGGCGGCATACACAATGAGCGGAGACAGAACCAATTCCGTCATACCCGCTTCAACGATAGCAAATTCCGATTGATAGGTTAGGCCGTTGATCACCGCTTTGGCGATATAGATTCGATTTTCTGGTATTTCAACATTCTCAAAAACAAAACTTCCATCCGCGTTCACGTTACCATACAGGCTGACAATTTCCTGCGGCCCTGTGGATGCGTCAACGCCGTGCTCAAATCCGCTTAAGGTGACTTTGATATCAGACTGCAAATCTGCGCCACTTTGATTATCGATCGTGCCGCGGACGCTGCCAAGACCCGCAACTGCTTCTGACGTGGCTGCTGCCTGCGAGCCATCCACAGGCGTTGTCTGAGCGGACGGGTTCACAGCCTCGGCGCTGACGGGAGTCTCTGAAACAGCAACAGTTATCGGCGTGGGAAGAATCGCGGCGAAGGAAAGAGTCCGAATATACATCGCCACAGCAGTCGCTTCTTCATCGCTGAGGTCGGGGCCAAAGTCGCCTTCGCCGTTTTTGATCATTGTAACGATGTCATTTTCAGAAAGCGCCGACATCATTTCAAGATTGGTAAACTTAGCTGCGCAATCGGCGCAATTGGATTCGAACAGTGACCTGCCTATTTCAATTTGATCGGGCGTTGTGTGAAGGGTAAGTGCATAGGAAGCCACATCCCAACGTTGTTGATCGTTCAAACTTGCGAAGGGCGGCATGAAGCGCTCGAGATTGCCGTTTGTTACTTGAACGAACCAATCCGCGGGTTTGGCTTTTTGAGCAAAAGCAGGCAGGCCGATCGGCGCAACTTTGACCGGCAATTGTTTGCCTTGTTCGCCATCACCCAGCCCAGTGTCGCCGTGGCAGGCCGCGCATTTCTCAACGTAAATAGCCGCGCCATTTGCAACATCCGGCGCGTTGGCAGGAACCAGCGCACCCAGTGTAGCGGCAGGGGGCGGGGCCACATACCCAGGCGGAGGCGTAACATCTTGCGCGAGGGTGAAGTTACATGCGGCGATAAGAATTGCAATGATTGCTAAAAGTATTGTGTGACGAAGTTTCATGAATTCCTCAATGAACGTTTTAACGTTTGAACGTGGGGACGTTAGAACGTTATTGCAAAGATTTCCCGCAGGATGGGCAGAACTTATCAGAGACCAGCACGGCTTTGCCGCATTTCGGGCAGAAGCCAGCCGATTTGCTTTTATGTTGTTTGCGGCGTGCGGCGATTATCGATTCAAGATCATCATCATTGTCTGCAAAAACAGGCGTGTTTGATCCTGCGTCTGCGCGGCCCGCGGCTGTGGCTTTTTCAATACGTGATTCGGCATTGATGGCTGAAGACAATACAGGCGCGAGTTCGTCGAGCTTGCGAAGAATATCCGCGCCTTTTTGCAGGAGCAATGCGCGTTGATCGGGATAGTCTTCAACGGGCACCTTGCCAAGATTATTATCAAAGTCAAGTTCCTGCAAAGAGTTGATCACGCGGTCGCGTTCCGCTTTGAGGGCAGAGACTTCATTTGTTTCGGTCTTGCGTGTGCGGCGCGCATTTATTGTAAAGGGAGCGTATAAATAAATACCAACGATCACGATAACAGCGAGTACGAGAAAGATTGAACCAAGTTCCATTTTTGATAATCCCTGTTATTACAATGCAAAATTATGCTCAAGCCGCCGTCCTCGGCGGGCGTGTTCAGGCTGTGCCGAGGACGGCGCAACAAGCGGCTTGAATGCTCCTATTCGATTTCTTGAATAAACGATTTGATCTCATCCACTGAAGCAAAGGGGCCGATCTTTATGCGGCGTAAGATTCCCTGGCGGTCAATGAAATAAGTTTCCGGTACGCCCATTTGGCGGTTTAGAATGCTCGAGATGTTGGATTTCAAATCCGGGGCATTGGGAAAGGTGATGTTGAATTTCGTCAGGTATTCATTTGCGCCTGCGGGAGTATCCACATAATCCACGCCGATCAAAACCACATCGCCGCTGTTTTTATAATATTGCCAGGCTGCTTCCAATTCCGGGGCTTCCTGTTCGCAGGGTTTGCACCACGAAGCCCAAATGTTGATCACAACAATTTTGCCCTGCAGGTCAGACAGTTTCATCTTTGGAATGTTGTTGTATTCGTATCCTTCATAAAAAACAAGATCAAAATCGGGTACGGCTTCCCCAATCACTGCCATTGGGTTGCGGGCGCGCTGTAAACCAAATCCCACCAACGTGAGTAAGCCTGCAAGAAATACCCAGATGACGATCTGCGCCCAAAGCGCCACGCCGCGTATGGGGGTTGCTGATTCTTCGGTCATAACATTCTCCATGAACCCTCACCCTGCCTCTCCTAAATGGAGAGGAGACCATCTTCCCCATTTGGGGGAAGGGCTGGGGATGAGGAAATTTATTTTCTTTTCTTCAATTCTTCTTCAAGACGCGCCACATAATCATCGGATGAAGCTGCGCTTCGCTCTGCGCCCGACCCTGCTGAGGCGGCTTTGGGCTTGGTCCACTCTTTGAGTGAACGGAAGAGTATTACCGCGCCGATCAGAATGATGGCAGGCGGCAGTAGGTAAATGAGCCAGTAAAATCCCTGCTTTGGAGGTTCGGCCAGCACCCGCGCGCCATATTGATCTTCAAAATGCTTAAGGATCTCAGATTCTGTTTTACCCTCAGCAAGCATGGTTCGGATCAGCTCACGCCAATCTCTACATGCTTCTGTGGGGCAAACATCCAAGGGCGTGCTTTCGCATACAGGGCAGTACAACTTGCTTGCGATTGCGTTCACTTCATCGTCTGTGGGAGGGGTGCTGTCTTGTGCGAAGGCGGTTTTATAAAATAGGCTTGCGAAGCTAAATGTAATTGCTAAAAACATGTAATTAGTAATTTGTAATTTTCTTTTCTTCATTATCTAATTCTCCAGTCTCCAATTACCAATTACTCTTTGCTAATTTAATCCGCCGCGCTCGTCTGACCTATATTTTTCGCAAGACGCGCAGGTTCTTCGGCTGGGTCGCGATCTGGCCAGGCCGCAAAAATGATGCCAACCAGGAAGAGCAAACTGCCGATCCACAGCCAGTTGACCAGAGGGTTGACGTAAATCTTGAAAGTCGCGCCACCAGCGGATAATGGTTCCCAATCGACAAGCAGAACGTACAAGTCATCTCTGAAAGTGGAGCGGTTGCCGGGGATGGTCATGTTTTGTTCGGAGTCAAAGTAATAATCGATGCGCGGGTTTAGTTCGCCGAGATAGATTTCGTTTTCATATATATCAACGGTGGCGCGGGTGAAGTTCACGCCTTTGCCGGCATCATCCCATGAGGCGAGTTCGCGATATTTTACAGTGTAGCCTGCAATATTTAATTCTTCGCCCTGGGCAAGCGCGCCTTGTGTGGATGATTGAAATATTTCAATGCCAATGATGCCGATTGCCATCAATGCCATGCTGATATGGATGATATACCCGCCATAGCGGCGGCGATTACGTCCCATTAAACGTGAGAGGGCGATGAAGAAATTTTCATCCTGTGCTTTTTGGCGTGCGCGTGCGCCGCGCCAAAATTCTTGAAAGGTGACGAAAATGATGAGCGCCACCAGGAAGAATCCCATCAAAGCGCCAGCTTTATTTGTATATGTGAAAAACAGGGTGATGGTCACTGCCAAAGCGGCCAATGCAGATTTCCAAATGGCGCGGCCAAGAGTTTGAAAGGTTGAATGTCCCCATGCGGAAAGCGGAGCAACCGCTGCGAGGAAGAGCAAAGCCGAGAAAAGCGGAGCGGTTGCCCGTTCATAGAATGGCGGTCCAACAGTTACTTTTTGACCTGTGAATAATTCAGAAATGAGCGGGAAGATCACGCCCCAAAAACATACAACGAGTATGCTCATGAATAAGAGATTGTTCAAAAGGAACAACGCTTCACGCGAAAGCATGGACTTCATCTCGGTTTCGCTTCGCAGATTCGGCCAGCGCCAGATGACCAATCCAATTGAAACAATAAAAGTGATGCTGACGAATGCCATGAATAACGGTCCGATTGGGCTGTTGGCGAAGGCGTGAACCGATGAAAGCACCCCTGAACGTGTCAGAAATGTGCCGAAGATAACCAGCGCGTACGTGAGAATGACGAGGATCATGTTCCAGTGTTTAAGCAGACCTCGTTTTTCCTGGATCATCACTGAATGTAAAAATGCTGTGCCTGTCAGCCACGGCATGAATGCCGCGATCTCAACCGGGTCCCAGCCCCAGTACCCGCCCCAACCTAAAACGTCATAAGCCCAGCGTCCGCCGAGCACGAGGCCGAAGGAAAGGAAGAGCCAGGCCCATAAAGACCAGCGGCGGGTCAGGCGAATCCAACGATCATCGGTGCGGCCGGTAATGAGCGCGGCCATGGCGAAAGCGTACGGGATTACGAAAGAGACGAAGCCGAGATAAAGCATGGGCGGGTGGATGATCATGCCCGGGTGGCGCAGGAGCG
>JANODZ010000003.1:0-6637 GCA_031412935.1 Anaerolineales bacterium | reverse complement strand
CTCTGTTTTCCCCAACGCCGCGCGCCTACCGCCCAGCGCCCGCTGTTCCCGCCTACCGCCTGCAGTTCCCGCCTACCGCACGCTGCCGCCCTCCCCTACCCTTCCCCCCATGCTGCTCATGGATCGCGAAAACCTCATGCTTCCGTGATTCTCATGAGGATGGAGTCGATCACGCCGCCATAATATCCCGCCAATGCGCCGATGATAATTCCTAAAATGGTTTCAATGATCACAGAAACCAGGCCGATGAAGAGCGAGATCTGACCGCCATAGATCGTTCGAGCAAGAATATCCCTGCCAATCGAATCCGTGCCAAAAGGATGCTCTGCTGAGGGAGCCAGCAGGCGCTGGGAAGTATCATTAAAGTTGGCAAACTTTTCTGAATACAGAAATGCGCCGCCAAACGAGAAAACAAATAACAGGATCAAAATAACACCGCCAAAGAGCGCCATTTTATGGCGGCGAAACCTTAACCAGCCGAGTTGCCAGAGAGTTAATGGCGGGGTTGCCAGGTCTTCTGCAATTTCAGAATTCGACGTAATTAGAGAAGTCATAGGCCCTGTTAATCAAAACGAATTCGTGGATCAAGCCAGGCATAGATAATATCTGTGATGATCTGAAACACTACAACTGCGGTTGCAACCAGCATCAAAATCCCCATTACCACGGAAAGGTCGGCCCGTGAAACATGGTCAAGGAATAACCGACCCATCCCGGGCCAGGCGAAAATACGTTCCGTAACCACTGCGCCTCCCAACAGGAAAGGCAGATCCAGCCCGATCACCGTCACAATTGGCAGGGCGGCGTTCTTGAGCGCGTGGATGTAAACCACCTGGTGCCTGGGCAATCCTTTTGATCGGGCCGTGCGAACATAATCCTGACTCAGAACTTCGAGCATGGTGCTGCGAATGTAACGGCTGTACGCGGCAAAATATGTAACAGACAGGCTGAAAACAGGCAGGATCATATGTATGAAAACCTGCCAGGGAGTCTTGCCTACTTGTGGATCGAACATTCCAACTGTGGGAAGATACGGCAATCCCCATTTTTTAAATAAGACTGCAAATATATACATGGACATAAGGGAAACGAAAAAGATCGGCATGGAATAGGCAATGAACAATAATGCGGTCATAATATTATCCATTACGGAGTATTGACGTAATGCGGAATAAATACCAAACAGGAGCGCGAAAAAAATTGTCACCACCTCCGAAGCCAGCATGAGCAGCAGCGTGTTTGGAATACGTTCACCGATGAGTTCTGTAACCGGCTTGCGAGTGACAAGGGAAGTTCCAAAATCCCCGCGCAGAATACCATGCCGCGTGCCGTTTTTGTCGGGAATTCCATCTGCATCGGAATCCACTTTTGTCCAGTCGTTCCCCGCGAGCCAATATAGATATTGAATTGCGATGGGTTTATCCAACCCAAGCTGGCGCGTGAGCCTTTCTCGATCTTCCGGACGGGTAATCGTTCGCCCGCCCATTGTGGCGATCGGGTCACCTATATTCATCATCAACAGGAACAAGGTAATGCTGATGACAAGCAGCAGGGGAATCCCTTGAACCAGGCGTTTAACGATGTATCGAACCATAAGGTGAATATTTGCAAGAATTTATTTTGTGGCAGATTGATTTCGACTCAACCTGCCACAAAACTATCCTGCAAACTCTATTTAATATCCCATTCTGCAATATTGAAGAACGGGCTGACGCCGGAGAACTTCACACCAGTAAGACGTGAATTCACCGCCCATACATCAGGATCCTGCCAGACACCAATCCAATATACTTTGTCATGGAAGATCTGGTTGATCTTTGAGACCGTCTTCTGACGTTCGACGGGATCAAGCTGGGCAGCCTGCTCCTGGATCAGGGCGTCCAATTCCTCATCACAAATATAAAAGCTGTTTGCGCCGCTTGGGTTTTCGTCGCTGGGGACTTCGCTGCACAACCAGTAGTAAATATCAGGGTCAGGGAAACCGGATGGTGCATCTGACCATTCCTGTAGGTCCAGTTCACCGCTATACGTGGGACCGCCGTCCGCATAACCGCCAAAGAAGAGATCGGCATCGAAATTAAGGATTTCCAATTTAATGCCCACCTCCCCCAATTGCTGTTGGGCAACTGCCTGCAATTCCTGGCGAACCTCACGCGTGGTGGCGCCATGTTGGATCACGAATTCAACACCATCCTTATCGCGTGAACCGTCACCGTTTGAATCAACCCAGCCGGCTGCATCCAGTAAAGCCTTGGCTCCTTCGGGATCGAAAGCATAAGGTTCAACGGGCGGATTGTTGTAGTACGGCAGCGCATCCCAGAAACTACCGGGGGTCTTGACCAATCCCAGGTTGACATCTTGATTGAACGAATCAAAATCAATCGACATGGCGACGGCTTTACGCACATTCACATCGAGCATGGCTGGGTGTGAGAAATCTTCACTGACCTGAAGGAAAATGCCTTCGTTATAACCGGAAGGCTGGGTCAGGATAATCACACCAGCTTCCTGCAACTTGGGCACTTCACTGTAGGGAATGAACGCGCCGAGGTCTGCGTCGCCGGCAACCAAGGCAGTGGTTTGCGCTGTATCATCCGGCACGAAGCGGATGAATATCTCATCGATTTTTGCGGGCGCGTCAAAGTAATTGTCGTTGCGGACGAAGCGCGCAAAACTGCCAGATTCCCATTCCGCAAAGTTATAAGGGCCGCAACCCACGGCTGGATTGTTGTTCCACTCCGCATTGTCAAGCGTGCCTTCTGCATCATAAACAGGTTGAAGGATATGGGCCGGCACGATGCCGGTGAAAAGGTTTTGCCATGCAGCAGATGGCGCGTCAAAGTTCAATACTACTGTCTGCGCATCCGGGGTGTCTACGGATGTAACCAAATCTTCCGGGTAGGTTGAATTCACAATATTCTTGGGGTCAATATTCATGGCCCACGAGAATCTAAAATCCTCGGATGTGATCGGTTCGTTATCCGACCATTTAATATCATCGCGCAGGTGTAATGTAATCGTCAATCCATCTTCACTGATGCCGCCGTTTTCGAAGCTTGGCATTTCGGTGACGAGATATGGATAGGGTTCATTGTTTTCGTCATAGTTCCACGCCCAACAATTCCAAAATTGCTGGGTAACACCGGTAAACCATCCGGATGAATAAAGCGGACTTAACGATGTGAACTCCTGCGTCCAGCTGAAAGTGACAACCTTTTTTTCGGCGGCTGGAGCTTCAGTTGCAGAGCCGGGTTGGTCAGGCGCGCTTGTTGCAGCGCTCCCGCCGCCACACGCCGAAAGTACCAGCATGGCAGCTACCGTCAAGAACAGTACAGATTTCAGACGTTTCATTTTCTCTTCTCCTTGTTGGATAAAATTAACGCATGGTTGCCCATGTGTTTCCCATGAAGTAATTCGAGCGCTGGTAATTCCGCTTTTCGAGTGGTAACATCGAATGAACATCCACTGGTTAAAACATGGATGCGAATATTACTCACCGCAACAGCTCCTCCGTTTGCAACTTCGGCCACATTTGTGGATTCTATCTCACTCCCATCCACGATCGTGACCGCGCCCGTACCTGCTACTGTTATACAAGACTCATTTTCCACGATGGCGGCTGTGTTCTCATCTATGCCAACCCCAAGCAAGCCTGGATGTGCTGAAATAAGATAAAGCAATCTTCCCAGCCTGTCTCGTTGACGAAAATGCTGGTCAAACACAATTCTTTCTGTAAGCCCCAATCCCGGCGCAAATTGAGCGATTCCCTCACGAGGTGTGGGTCCGCCTTTTCCATAAGCGATCATTACCTTCGGCATCACAGCCGCGCCGGCGCTTGTCCCCGCCACGATCGCACCGCGTTGATATGAATCCACAATTTCTTTTTCAAGGAGAGTTCCACCAATGGAAGCGGGCAGACGCATTTGAGTCCCGCCTGAAATAAATATGCCGCTTGCTGCCTGCACTGCTTTTACAAAACTTTCATCCGAAGATTCTGCCCGGGTCCGAAATTCCAGGCTTCGGGTGGAACGAGCGCCCAAGTCCAAAAATAAACGGGCATAATCCTTTCCTGTATTCTCCAAAATAGATGGCTGTGGGAATATAACAATATCCGCGTTTCCACCTCCCGCGCGACGTACAAATTCCTGCAAGACAATAGGCTTCTTATGATTCTCGTTGCCGCCAATGGGCATTAGAGTCTGCATGATTTTGTCTTTAGCTGTCATATGCCAGCGTAGAATAACACAACTTGCTCATCGAGGTCAATAGTCTTGGAGAATTATATTCTGATTAGGTTTGTTTAGATTTGATTGTGAAAGGTGAAAAATCCAGCAGAAAGTAAAATTATTGGTAAAATTTCAAGTGAGGTTTAAGGAAATGGAAAATCCCATCAAACTAACTGAAAAATACGAACGGAATGGCTGGCCGTCGCTAAAACGACCGGATATCAAACCGCCTGCAGGTTGGAATCTCTCGCTCCTCACCTCCCTGGAGCGGATTCGGTCTCACGCGTTATCATCCCAGGGAGACATTGCCTACATCAAGGATGGGGAATCACTATCAGATGTTTTTACAATGTCTTCAAAGGGCGGCTGGCCGAATCGGATCACTACTGAACGTCCACTGGCGGCTTATTGGGATGACGAGATTCCTGAATGGTCACCGGATGGCAACTGGCTTGCTTTTTGTATTAAGGGACATGTTTACATCGTGCCGCGTGATGGAGGACTGCCAAAAAAGATCACCGACTTTGCGACCGCCGCGAGTGGTCCGCGCTGGATGCCTGACTCGAATGGCTTGATCGTCACCGTTGAACGCGATGATGTTGATCAACTTCTGCTGACTGATCGTGAAGGTTCGTGGCCGCGCGCATTGACCACGGACACTATCGGCGACCATTGGGATGCGCGCCCCTCTGCGGATGGAAAGTTTATTGTATTTAATCTGCGCCGCTATGACGACCTGAACCGGCTCGATATTGTCTGGCTGGAAATTGCCACGGGCCGGCAGGTTACTTTATATGGAAAGCCGTCCACGCGCGCAATGTCTCCGAGATGGTCACCGGATGGGAATTGGATTTCATTTATCTCGCAGGAATCAGGCTGGGAAGAGCTATACCTGATTAAGCCCAATGGTGAAGGTTTACATCCATTGACGAAAGCGGGTCATGATATTTTTCAATATGGATGGGCGCCTTCCGGCAAACAAATACTCACGGTGCGAAACAGGAATGCTTCGACCGAGTTAATGCTGCTCGAAACTGAATCAGGTTCAACGTCTGAATTAAGAAGCGTGACGGGCATCCATTCGAATCCAAATTGGGCGAAGGATGAATCATTTATCACGTTTGAATTTGAAGGCCCGACCCTTCCGCCCGATCTATATCGCATGGAACTAGCGGGTAAAAAAATAACACAATTAACCTTTTCAACGCCGCCTGCGCTTCACGCGCTGCAAAATAAAATGATCGTGCCTGAAATTGTTTCCTATAAAAGTTATGATGGTCTGGAAATTCCCGCATTAATATATCGTCCTGAGAAATCAAACGGCGCCGCGATCTTATATCCGCATGGCGGACCGACAGGTCAATATGGTTTTGAATGGGATGAACTCGCGCAGTACTTTAGCGCAAAAGGTTATACCTATCTTGCGCCAAACTATCGCGGATCGACTGGTTATGGCCGCGAGTTTGAACGCGCCAATTACAATGATTGGGGCGTTGGCGATACTCAGGATTGTTTGCATGGCGCGAAATATTTACGAACATTCAATAATATCAAGCCGGATCGAATTGCTATCACCGGCGGCAGCTATGGCGGCTACATGACGATCAACGCGCTTTCGCGTGACCCTGAATATCTTTTTGCGTGCGGCATCGCGAAATACGGTGATTCGAATCTGGTCAGTTCGTGGGCATTGTGCGAAAAACGATTGCGATTGTATACGGAAATATTTCTTGGCCATCCCTCTGAAAATCCCGGCGCTTATCTAAAAGGCTCCCCCATCACGGATGCGAAGAACATCCAGAAACCTGTTTTGATCTTGCATGGTTTATTGGATACAGTGGTTCCGCCTGAAGCGAGTGAGGAGTGGGTCGAAGCACTTCGTCGCGAAGGCAAGACGTTTGAATATAAGACCTACGGCAATGAGCCGCATGGTTTCCTGCGCCGTGAGAATCTTTATGATGTTTATGAGCGCATGGAAAGATTTCTCGATTGGTATCTTCTTCCTGGTTATGGATAGAGAGGAAATTAATGACTCTTATTAATGGATTGGCTACGCGAAATTTTGAACTATTCAAATATGATGAATTGACCTGGGATGCGGTTGCGGAATTGCCGCGCGATACGCCGCTGATACTTCCACTCGGCTCAGGCTACGACCTGAACCTGCTCGCTGACCAATTGGGTAATCCTCCCCGAATCGGCGCGAACAGGAATTTGTCCGACAGCGCCGGAAAGGATGATGCCGAGCAGCTGCTTGCCATCAGGGAGGAGATGGCGTACCGGACCTTCGACCTGGAACAGTGGCCTTACTTCGAAGTTCGTGTATCGCATTTGCGCACGAACCGCTCCGTGATCCATCTCGCGATCGACGAAGTCCTGGTCGATGGCTATAGCATCCAGCTCATCACCCA
>JANODZ010000002.1:0-2636 GCA_031412935.1 Anaerolineales bacterium | reverse complement strand
GAGACCCAAAATAATTCCGCCCACCACTTCAAGCGGCGTGTGGCCGATAACTTCTTTCAATGAATTTTCATCCCATAAATGACCTTTCAATAATTCTTCAAAAAGCAGGTTGATGCGCTCCGCATGCATACCAGCCTGCCTCCGCACGCCCGAAGCATCATGGACGACGATCATGGTGATGCCAACCGCAATTCCAAATAGCGGATTATCAAATCCATGATACAAGCCAACTGCCAGTGTCCCGGATACCAACAAAGCGGAATGTGAAGAAGGCATGCCGCCGGCGGCGAAGAACATAGCCCACATCCAACGGCGTGAGCGTAAATATTCGGTGGGTATCTTTGCCGCCTGCGCGACCAGCCAGCCGACCAGCACTGCAATTAAAACTTTATTTTCCAGTAGATCCAAATAATTCATTCAGATTCTTCCTCGAAGGGAGTGAGCGACCCACCTGATAATTTCTGCACTTTGAGCTGAGCGGACTCAAGTAATGTGCCGCAACGCGTGACGAGAGCCTGGCCCCGTTCAAATAGATTCATCGCCTCTTCAAGCGGACTCTGCCCATCTTCCAGGGATGTAACGATGCCTTCGAGTTCGGCTAATGCCTCTTCGTAGGATAATTCTTCGATTTGTTTTTCTGATTTTCTGGTGGATGACTTTGCCATTTTAACTCCGGACGATTTACGATTTACGATTTACGATTTACGATTTACGATTTACGATTAACTTCAAACTCACCATCGCTCACGCGGACTTTCATCTCGCCGCGGGCTTGCGAAACTTTTGAGACCAGAGTGCCATCGTCTTTTTGTGTGATGATAGCATATCCGCGCGATAAAACGGCTTCTGGATTTAGCGAATGCAAACGTTTTGATAGACCCGTTATCATGGATGACTGTAATTTTATGCGATGAAACAATGAAGAATCTGCACGGCGTGAGAGTTCGTCGAGTTGTTGATATTCGGATCGAATACGTCTTTCGGGGGAAACAAATTTCAGGCGGGCTGTCAAAGCGGAGACAAATGCCGATTGTTCAGCGAGCAGGTTCAAGGTTAAGTCAAAGAGACGGGAGGAGTAATTGGTAATTAGTAAATGTAAATCATCCAATGTTATTTGAGTGGCAAGTTCTGCGGCGGCGGTTGGAGTTGGAGCACGAAGATCGGCGGCGAAATCGCACAACGTAAAATCTATTTCATGACCGACTCCGCAGATGACGGGCGCTTTCGAATCCGCAACGGCACGGACAACACGTTCGTCATTGAACGCCCACAAATCTTCGATCGAACCGCCGCCGCGTGCAAGTAAAATTACGTCAGGGATCCGGTGACCGGGGAATTGGGCTGGGGAGTTGAGAGATTGAAGCGCCATCACGAGCGCTAGCGGCGCATCCACACCTTGCACGGGCGAAGGCGCGAGGATCACATGAGCAAGAGGCAGTCGGCGGCGCAGGGTGTTGAGAATATCACGCAAAGCTGCGCCTGTTTGCGAAGTTACAATTCCGATGATGTTTGGCAGCCGCGGAATGGATCGTTTGCGAGCAGGGTCAAAAAGTCCTTCAGACTCTAGCATTGCTTTGAGTCTTAGAAATTCCTGATATAACGCGCCCTCGCCCCTGGGTTGAATAAGATTAACCGCCAGCTGATAACTGCCCTGCGGTTCATAGACAGTGATCCTGCCATGCGCCTCGATTGCCATGCCATCCTGCAAGTTGACCTGTAAACGCGACGCATCGGGCTTCCACATCATACAACGCAAGGATGCGGTTTTATCTTTTAGTGTGAAATAAATATGACCCGAGGCAGGTCTCGAGAGATTTGAAATTTCGCCCTCCACCCAAACATCCTGCAGGGTCGGGTCATCTTCCAATTGCTTGCGGATATGGAATGTGAGTTGGGAGACGGTGAGATGAATGGATGAGAATAAAGTCGGTTGCATTGGGGTCAGGATAACTTAAAAGGGATGAAATTGGAAGGATGGGAGGTGAAGGTTGAAGGAGGAAGGAGGAAAGGGTTGATTCTCTGCTAAAATCAACCAATCTTACAAACCCTATTAGACAAATTCTGCCAAAATCATGAAACTCAAAAACAATATTCAAAGATCATTCTCGAATTACTCCCCCAATTTTTTCGCATTTCTATTGGTATGTATATTCTTTCTGGTTGGTTTTTTCAGCGTACTCGAAATATCTCCAACCTATGACGAATCCATTAAATACATTTATGGTATTCAGATCCTAAAAGGAAACTCCGACAGACCCGAAATTACAAGTATTCTGGACGACACAAAATTTAGCGGAAGCGTTATGCCAATCTCCGCCTTAAATGCATTTCCCATAATCATCGGGGAGCATTTAGAGGGCGGCACTTTGAAGTTCATCCTTGGAAGCCTGGTCGCCGCGCGGCTTGTAACAATTTTCATTTCCGCACTTGTAGGATGGCTGATTTATAAATGGTCATTCTCGCTTTATGGGTTTGCCCCTTCAATTTTCTCACTTCTCTTGTATATTTTCGACCCAAACATTCTCGCTCACTCACAGTTAACTACAACGGATATGTACGCCTGGGGAACCACCCTGCTGGTCTTTTATTGCGCGTGGAGATTTGCCAATCAACGAACCTGGCAGAATGGATTATTC
>JANODZ010000001.1:0-3346 GCA_031412935.1 Anaerolineales bacterium | reverse complement strand
CTTTATCTTTCTCCCAGCCCGCTCTCGCTTGATGAGATCGTGCGGGAGACAGGGCTTACCAAAGGCGCGATCAGCAGCGAGGTTCGCACCCTGGCGCGTATGGGGTTGGTCCATCGTTCCTCCAAACTGGCAGATCGAAAGGATTATTACGAAGCAGAGAGCGATTTTTATAAATCCATTCGCTCGATCTTAAAGGAAAGGCAGAATAACGAATTCGACCGCGCCATTCGCTCAGTGGGCGAAACCCTTTCGAAGCTGAAGGCAGGGGAGGTCTCCGGGGACGAAGCGGAAGTTCAATTCGTATGCAAACGGGTTCAGGCATTGCAGGAATTTTTCAACGCGCTCGACAGTCTCACGAAAGCCGTGGTTAAATTGGAAAGCCTTGGATTGCCCAACGTAAAAAATATCCTATCGATATTGAAATAAAAAAACCGCTTCATGGGGCAGGGTTGAGATCGGTTTTAGCGTTTCATTCTTCGCCATATTTGTTTCACGAGCCAAGGAGTTAAAATGAAAATCGCAGTGACAGGCGCGTTTAGTTATTCGGGAAAATATATTACAAGGCATTTGCTTGAACGCGGGGAGGATGTGCTGACCCTGACCAATCATCCAGACCGGCCCGATCCGTTTAATGGAAAAGTAAAAGCCTTTCCGCTTGATTTTGGGAATGAAAAAGATTTGATTGCAAATTTATGCGGCGCAGAAGTATTGGTCAACACCTATTGGGTTCGATTTGATAAGGGAAACAACACCCAGCCAAAAGCAGTTGAGAATACGACCGCCCTGGTCAATGCAGCTGTAAAAGCCGGGGTGAAGCGGATCGTCCATATCAGCATTGCCAATCCGTCAGCGGATTCACATTTACCGTATTACTGGGGCAAAGCCGCCAATGAAAAAGCGGTGATCGATTCAGGGCTCGGTTATGCCATCCTTCGCCCAACTGTATTGTTTGGAAAAGAAGATATTCTAATTAATAATATCGCCTGGTTATTACGGCGCATGCCTCTTTTTGGTATGCCCGGTGATGGCTCTTACAAACTTTCACCCGTTTATGTCGACGACCTTGCCAAGCTAGCCGTGGAAGCATGCTATCAAACGGAAAATTACATCTACGATGCCGTCGGTCCCGATGAATTCTCCTTTAAAGAAATGGTTGGATTAATTGGCCGCACGATAAATAAACAACGCCCGCTTCTCTCCATCCCGCCGCGTTTGGCATTGTTAACCGCTCAATTCTTAAGCCTCTTCGTAAACGACGTAATGCTTACACCTGAAGAGGTGGATGGATTAATGGCAAATCTGCTTATCTCAAAAGAAGTGCCGCGCTGTAAGACCAGCTTAAGAAATTGGCTGGTAGAAAATAAAACAACGGTCGGTATTCGATATGCCTCTGAATTGGCAAGACACTATTAATAATAAACCCCGCTCGATGAGAACGGGGTTTATTTTCTAGTCGATTGATACTACGCCTGAACAGCGCGGACTATCCATGCAGCCGTAATATTTTTTACTTTGTGATCCGTCACGACGAATACGTAAAACCATCATTTTTCCACAGAGCGGGCATTGAGGCACCGAATCGGACGAATTGTCAATGCGCAGCGATGCGGTTCCGCCGATCCTGGTCAGGGCCAGTTGGAAAAGAGAGACAATATCAGAAGGATCGTAATTCTCGCCGGAAGGTACATGTACCAGAGGTAAACCCGCGCCGACAAATAAATCTTCGATATATTTATCACTTTCACGCGCTTCATTTTTTGATACGGGCCGCACGATCTCAACTCCAAAAGCAGGCGCTACTGTTTGCGGGTCGCATAATAAAAAGTCCACATGTTTTCTAAAAAACTTGTTAAAGAAATGCACATTTTCATTCGGGCGCACAATATAAAAAATATCATTCAGCGCAACTTTTGGGCAGATCAAATATCGTCCGCCAACCATTTGAGTTAATGTGCGAAAGAGCGCCAGGTCTGTTGTTGGCAGAAATGGCTCGCGTAACCGATAGGGCAATCGCTGGGGATCTGTTTTTTTATCTGTCATCGTAATTTCCGCCGGCAGGTATTATATAGCAGGATGAGGTTTCGATGCAAGCATTTAAGTGGATGAAGGCCGGCGCTGCAAACTCAAGGCAGGGTTGCATATTCATAGTAGGGTGTTTAACCGATCCTCTTCTTCTTTAACATTTTGTACTTCTCCATCCAGCCAGGCAGCGCGCAGATTTTGAAGCAGCTCTTTATAGCGCGGACCTGGTTGAACCCCGCGTGCTTTCAAGCTCTCGCCGGTTGTATGCGCCTTAATATGCCGCCAGAGGGAGAGATAATCCAAAAGTGATTTCTCGCCAGAAATTAGATAAACTACATAAATGGAAAGCAATGGCAATTTTTCAAGCGCAAAGACCCAACTGCTTGGTTTAGAATTTACAAGGAATGGCAGGCTTTTCATTAATTGCGACGCCCCCCAAACACTATGAGTTAAATCAGATGAAAAATCCAGGCGGTTTGCGATCGATAAAATAGCCTCCTCAGGCAAGTCGACCCACCAAAGCATATATCCCATCTCAGCGCGGCTGGCGGGGATGTCTAAGATAGTGTCCATTTCAAGCAGGTCTGAATAATTCAGGTTGAAAGCCGGTAATTCAAAGTGGATCTGTTTAATAATATTTAATTCTTGTGCGCGGAGTAATATTTGCAGGAAATTTTCCTCTTCAAAGATCAAATCCAATTCGCGGCGGATGCGCCCGCCGCTTATTTTTGAAATAACAGCAATGGATTCAGGGTTGATCAGGTTTAAGCTTGAAGGTTCAAGGTTGAAAGAATATCTCTGCTCATAACGCAATGCGCGAAACATGCGCGTGGGGTCGTCGATAAACGAGCGCGGATGCAAAACGCGAATTAGTTTTTGCTCAAGATCTTTTTGACCCTTAAGCGGATCGAGCAATTCTCCAAAGTGCGCTTCATCCAGCCGAATCGCCATGGCGTTGATGGTAAAGTCACGGCGGTGAAGGTCATTATCGATCGCCGCTGGTTTTATGGCGGGTAATGTGCCAGCGTGAGCATAAGTTTCTGAGCGGGCGGTAATCAGATCTAACGTGTCAGGAATCAGCTTCCAGGTTTCAGGTAATTTCCAGATCGCGGTGCGGAACTTTGCATGTGGAGTTAATTTGCCGCCGTGTTTTTGGACGAGGGCCTCGCCCAATTTGATCGCATCCCCTTCGACAATGAGATCGAGATCATTGACCGGTTTTTTTAAAAGCAAATCACGCACGAAGCCGCCGACGAGATAGCAGGGCATGTTCATCAACGCGGCCTGGCCGGCGATGCGCGAGAGTAGAATCTGTTTTTCGGAC